>JAZSFY010000308.1:0-3759 GCA_045532415.1 Eubacteriales bacterium
TGTGGCTTATTCGAACCGAAATAATAACAACATCGCCGTAGGGGAGGGGCTTGCTCCGCCCGTTTATTTTGGGGGTTAATTGCAAAAAGGTGCGAAAAATCCTTCAAAAATAGTGATTTCAAGTTTTATTCCGACTTCGTCGGAGTGATATTTTATTTTTAAAATTCCTCGCCTATGGCGAGATATTAAAAAAATAAAGTGTTATTGGAGCCTATCGGCTTCAGTGGTATTTTATTCGCCAAACTCGGCGCAGCAGAATACCACTATGCGTAGCATAATAAAACTGCGAAGCAATATAACTCGCCAAATATATTCGGCGAATAAAACTGCGAGACTTCCCAAAAGGAAGTCTCGCTTACCCTGCCGTCTTTCGGTTAATTAAAGTGATTCAATAGAAGCACGGAGCTTTTCTGCCAAGGCTTGGAATTTAACCAATTTTTCCTTTTCGGCGTTAACAACCTTTTCGGGAGCCTTGGAAACAAATTCCTCGTTATTAAGCTTGCCTTGAGCGCGCTTTATTTCGTTTTCGGCAGTAGCCAATTCCTTTGTCAAGCGTTCTCTTTCTGCATCTGCATCAACAATATCTGCAAGAGGAAGGAAGATTTCGCAGGCATCTGTTACGATTCTTACGGTACCCTCGGAATCGCACTTATCTGCAACGGTAACGCCCGAAGCCGAAGCAAGGCGCTTGAAATAGGGCTCCTTGTCAGCGAAAAGCCGGGGCTCGGCTGTTACGATAATAACGTTTGCCAATCTCTTGGGAGGAACATTCATTTCAGCTCTGCGGTTTCTGATTGCGCGGATAGCATTAAGCATAATGCTCATGTTTCTCTCGGCATCAGGGAAATTAAGCTCGTCCTTTACAACAGGATAATCGGAAATCATAATGCTGTCGCCGTTATGAGGCAGAGATTGCCAGATTTCCTCGGTAATAAAGGGCATAAAGGGATGCAAAAGCTTTAATGTGTTGGAGAGAACATAGGTCAAGGTTGCCTGTGCCGCAAGGTTGGTTTCGCTGTCCTTTTCTGCCAATCTGGGCTTTACAAGCTCGATATACCAGTCGCAGAAAACGTCCCAAATAAAATCGTAAAGCTTGGAAACAGCGATACCCAATTCATATTTGTCAAGGTTATCTCTAACCTCGCCAACCAAACGGTTATAAAGGGAGATTACCCATTTATCTTCCTCTGCAAGCTTGGTTACGTCAATAGAATCTGTATCAAAATCACGGTCAAGGTTCATCATAACAAATCTTGCCGCATTCCAAATCTTGTTGGCAAAGTTTCTCGAAGCCTCAAATCTTTCGTCGGAAACACGCATATCGTTTCCGGGGCTGTTGCCTGTTGCAAGAGTGAATCTCAATGCATCGGCGCCGTAAACCTTGATAACCTCAAGAGGGTCGATACCGTTGCCGAGAGATTTGGACATTTTTCTGCCCAATGCATCTCTTACCAAGCCGTGGATAAACACATCGGTAAAGGGCTTTTCACCTGTGTGTGCAAGGCCCGAGAAAATCATTCTGGAAACCCAGAAGGTGATGATATCATAGCCGGTTACAAGAGTGTTTGTAGGATAGAAGCGCGTTAAATCCTCGGTACTTTCGGGCCAGCCTAAGGTAGAGAAGGGCCAAAGGGCAGAGGAGAACCAGGTATCCAATGTGTCGGGGTCCTGACGCATTTCCTTGCCGCACTTGGGACAAACCGCTGATGAATCCTTGGTAACAACCAATTCACCGCAATCGTCACAATAGAACGCAGGGATTCTGTGGCCCCACCAAAGCTGACGGGAAATACACCAATCGCGGATATTTTCCATCCAGTGGAGATAGTTCTTGGAAAATCTGTCGGGAACAAATCTGATGTCACCTGTTTTAACCGCTTCAATAGCAGGCTCTGCAAGAGGCTTCATGGAAACGAACCACTGCAAGCTTGCTCTGGGCTCGATTGTTGTTCCGCAACGGTAGCAGGTACCAACATTATGCTTGATAGGCTCGATTTTTACAAGGAAGCCGCCTTCTTCAAGGTCCTTAACAATAGCCTTTCTTGCCTCATATCTATCCATGCCTGCATATTTAGGATAGTTTTCGGTAACCTTTGCATCGTCTGTAAGCATATTTTCAAGAGGAAGGCTGTGACGCATACCAACCTCAAAGTCGTTGGGGTCATGTGCAGGAGTGATTTTAACAACACCTGTACCAAATTCCATTTCAACATATTCGTCGGCAACAACAGGAATTTCTCTGCCAACGAGAGGAAGAATCAAGGTTTTGCCGATAAGGTGAGCATATCTTTCGTCCTTGGGGTTTACTGCAACAGCGGTATCGCCCAACAAGGTTTCGGGTCTTGTGGTTGCAAGATAAACAAATTCGTCGCTGTCCTTAACGGGATAACGGATATGCCAGAAATTGCCGTCCATATCCTTATATTCAACCTCGGCATCGGAAATAGAGGTCTTACAATGAGGACACCAGTTGATAATTCTTGTGCCTCTGTAAATCAAGCCCTCGTTATAAAGCTTAACGAAAACCTCTTTAACCGCCTCGGAGCATCCCTCGTCAAGAGTAAATCTCTTTCTGGACCAATCGCAGGAGGAGCCAAGCTTTTTCAACTGCTCGCAGATTCGGTTGCCATAGGTATTGTTCCAATCCCATGCTCTTTCAAGGAAGCCTTCTCTGCCCAAGTCCTCCTTGGAGATGCCTTCCTTTCTCATTGCTTCAACAATTTTTGCCTCGGTAGCGATAGAAGCATGGTCTGTACCGGGAAGCCAAAGAGTATCGCATCCGCACATTCTCTTGTATCTTACAAGAATATCCTGCAAGGTGTTGTCAAGAGCATGGCCCATGTGAAGCTGACCTGTAATGTTGGGAGGAGGCATAACGATAGAAAATGCTTCGCTGCCTTCCTTTCCCGCAGGCTTGAAATATCCCTTTGTTTCCCATTCGCCATAAAGTCTTTCTTCAAACTCGGCAGGGTTATATTTCTTTTCAAGTTCTTTTCTCATTTTTGTAGCTCCGCTTTTCGGTGTTATTGAAACAACCGTATCCGCGGTTCCTTTCGTTTGTTTGTCATTTATGTGTTTTTTGGGCAATGTTACGTAAAAAGCTGCCTATTTCAAACCGAAATAACAATACCACCGTAGGGGCGGGGCTTGCTCCGCCCGCATATATGCGGTATATCTGCCTTTACGGTTTATTCCGAATAATATCTATCGTAGATCCATTTGCCGGGATTATGTAAAACATAGTTGAAAATGTTATTATAATCCTTTTCGTTACGAATTATATGGTCGAAAAACGACCTTTGAAACAAATCTTTAATTTGAAAAACCTTGTTGCATTCTATTGCTACCAGTGACTTATATGCGCAAACAAAATCCGATACCGATTTTTTGGTGTTTGAATCTGTATTTAAAATAGAAATCATAATGTGTATATGATTTGGCATTATTACGTATATCGGTATTTCGATGTGCGGATGCTTTTCGCTCAGTTCAATTAAATGCTTTTGTGCGATTTCTCCCAAAGGGGTTAGGTCTACGACGTCATCTTCCGATTCCTGTTCTTTATTTTTTTAGGACAACAGACATTTGTGGTCTTTGGTGCAAATGGTAATAAAGTAAACGCCGTCTTGACTGTAATCGAAACCATCAAGCCGTATTATTTTGCGTTTTGGGAGAGTCATTTTGTTACCCTCATTTTGCGGGCGGAGAATGGGGAATAAAAGCCCCGTCCCTATGTTTTTGCGGGCGGAGCAAGCCCCG
>JAZSFY010000362.1:0-13149 GCA_045532415.1 Eubacteriales bacterium
CAACACGGCGGTGCTTGTCCTTAGTAAAATCGCGGATATCTGTGCAATTAACCGAAATAACGCCCTTTTCGGCTGCTCTACCGATTATGCTCGATGAAAACATAGGCTCCAAGGAACGGGGAAAAAGCGTAAGTACCTCGAAATTCATTTCGTTCCCTACGCCTCCAATCCGTCCATTAGACGGATTATAATTCCGTCATCGGGATTCGCCGCTACGATAAATTCGTCAACAGCAGGTATTATATATTTCCTTGCCCCTTCAACATAATAAATGTTAGAAGCGGCGCCCTCTTCGATTTTAACAAGCTTTCCGATTATTTGGTCGGTAGCTTCATCCTTCACAGGGAGCCCGATAAGGTCATCATTATAGAAAACACCATCGGGCAGAGGGATATCCTCCCTGTCAAAATATACCGTTCTGCCGGTAAGAGTGGAAGCAGAGTTCCTATCCTCATATCCGACAAAGGTTACAGTTGATACGGTTTCGCGGAAGGCTTTTACCTCCAACGGACGTTTTCCCTCGCTGTCGAGGTAAAGGTATTTTACTCCGTCGAGAAAATCGATGCCGTCGCACCAACAATCAAAACGAAGCTCGCCCTTGATTCCGCGGGGAGAATTAAGCCTTCCTGCCTCAAGAAAGCGTTTCATCAGATTATTTCAACGATAACACGCTTGTTCTCTTTGGCTGCCGCAGCGCGCATTACTGTACGAATGCTTTTTGCGATCTTGCCTTCCTTGCCGATTACTCTGCCCATATCGTGCTTTGCAACAGACAATTCGAGAACAACTGTATCACCGCTGACCTTTTCGGAAACAGAAACCGAATCGGGATCTTCAACAATCGCCTTGGTGATATCAAGAAGGATTTGTTTCATTAATCCAACACTCCGGTCTTCTTAAGAAGGTCGCGAACGGTATCGGTAGGCTGTGCGCCGTTGCTAATCCACTTCTTTGCCTTTTCAGCGTCGATTGTAACTTCAGCAGGATTTGTCATAGGGTTGTAGAAACCAACTTCTTCGATAAATCTGCCGTCGCGGGGATAACGGGAATCAGCTACAACGATTCTGTAGCAAGGTGCCTTCTTTGCGCCCATTCTTCTGAGCCTCATTTTTACTGCCATTTTGAGTTTCCTCCAAAAAAATTAATATAAAATATTTTTTATTTAAAAGGGAAATCTGAATTTTCCTCTTTTACCTTTTTTGCCCATGAACTGCTTCATGAGTTGCTTTGTCTGCTCATATTGCTTGAGCAGGCGGTTGACTTCCTCAACGGTTCTGCCGCTTCCTGCCGCAATTCTCTTTTTACGAGAGGAATTGAGAACATCGGGGTGATCTCTTTCATAGGGTGTCATAGAAAGGATAATAGCCTCTGTGTGAGCCAAAGCCTTTTCGTCCACCTGAACATTATTAAGCTGGGAGGGCTTGATTCCCGGCATCATGCCCAAAAGGGAATCCATCGAGCCCATATCCTTAATTGTAGCAAGCTGATCGAGAAAGTCTGTTAGGGTAAAGCTTTGCTCGCGGAATTTTCTTTCCATTTCCAAAGCCTTTTTCTCGTCGATCTGCTGCTCTGCTTTTTCGATAAGAGTAAGAACGTCGCCCATTCCAAGGATTCTCGACGCCATTCTGTCGGGATGGAAGGGCTCCAAGCAATCGAGCTTTTCGCCTGTACCTATAAATTTAATAGGCTTTCCTGTGATGTATTTAACCGAAAGCGCAGCACCGCCACGGGTATCGCCGTCCATTTTTGTAAGGATAACGCCGGTTATATCCAAAAGGTCATTAAAGCTCTTTGCAACATTAACCGCGTCCTGACCTGTCATTGCGTCAACAACAAGAAGGATTTCGGTAGGGTTAACTGTTTCCTTAACACGCTTTAATTCGTCCATTAAGGCTTCGTCAACATGTAGTCGGCCTGCTGTATCGATGATAACAGGGTCGAAGCCATATTTAATTGCGTGCTTAATAGCCTCCTCAGAGGTTTTAGCAGGGTCTGCCGTGCCCCTTTCAAAAACCTGAGCGCCAACCTTTTCACCAACAACCTGAAGCTGGGTTATCGCCGCAGGACGATAGATATCGCAGGCAACCAAAAGGGGATTTCTTCCCTGCTTTTTAAACATTCCCGCAAGCTTACCGCAATGGGTTGTTTTACCCGAGCCCTGAAGACCGCACATAAGAATAACTGTGGGGCCCTTAGAGGCATTATTAAGCTTTTGGTTTTTTCCGCCCATTAATTCAACAAGCTCTTCGTTAACTATTTTAACGATATGCTGAGCAGGAAGAAGGCTTTCCAAAACCTCATTTCCCACAGCACGCTCGGAAACTCGGGCTATAAATTCCTTAACTACCTTGAAGTTAACATCCGCTTCAAGCAAAGCCAGCTTGATTTCACGCATTCCTGCCTTAACATCAGCCTCGGTAAGCTTGCCTTTATTACGGAACTTCGAAAAGGCGTTGGACATCTTTTCAACAAGACTTTGAAACATCAGAGTTCTCCTATAATCAATTCAGCAAGATGCTTTGTTTGGGAAATATCGTCGCTTTGGGCGATTTTTGATGCATAATCGGAGATTTTTTCTATTTTTGCGTTGAAACCCAATGAATTTTCCAATGAAACCAAAGCCTCAACACCATGCTTTATCGCATCGCGGACACCCTGACGGGTTATACCGCAATTTTCGCTTATCTCCGCAAGTGAAAGATCCTCGTTATAATAAAGGTCGATAACATCTCTTTGACGGTCGGAAAGGGCATTGCCGTAAACATCAACGAGCCGAGAGATATATGCTCTGTCCTCGTTCATGGCTTTCTCCATCCTTTCAAGAAATGTCACAGGTCTGTAAAGCAAAACACTTTACAGACCTGTATTATACATTATATTTACCCTATTGTCAATAGATTTTTTCCTTTATTTTTGCAATTCCTCTGCCATTTTCTATTGAAATTACAGCGGTTTCCTCTTTTTTAATGGAATTTTCCAATATAAGCCTTGAAACAGCCTCCTCGCCCAATCTGACAGCCAAACGGGCAACAGCTCTCGGGCTTTTGCTTTTTGCCGATTCCACAGCCATTTTTGAAAATCCCTCATCGGGAACCGCATTTATACCCATTTCACCAAGTCTTTTGCAAAAGCCGTTTATTTTTATATCGGCAATTCGGCAAAGCTCATTATCCCCAAGGCTTTTAAACATAATAATTTCGTCAACACGGTCTGCAAGCTCGGGAGCGATTATCTTCGTCGCCTCTTTATCGGCATTATCCTCTTTTTGGCTTCCGAACCCTGCAACAGAGGAGCCCGCCCCTTGGTTTGCCGTCATTATAACGATAGTATTATCAAAGCTTACCGTCAAGCCTGCCGAATCGGTAAGCCTGCCCTCGTCAAGTATCTGCAAAAGCAACCCCAAAACATCGGGATGAGCCTTATCTATTTCATCAAAAAGCACCAAGGAATAGGGATTGCGCCTTACCTTCTCGGTTAATGCTCCGCCCTCCCCAAAGCCTGCATATCCGGGAGGAGAGCCAACAAGCTTGGAAATGCTATGGCCCTCGGAAAGCTCCGACATATCCACCTTTATAAAGGAATTACGGTTGTCAAACACCTCCTCGGCAAGAGCCTTGGCACATTCGGTTTTGCCGACGCCTGCCTTTCCCAAAAACAAAAACGAGGCAATTGGTCTGCCCGATTGGCGTATTCCTGTTTTACCGCGTCTTACCGCCTCCGAAAGAGCCTTAACCGCCTTTTCCTGACCGATAATACGTTTTCCCAGCCGTTCCTCCAATGCCATAAGCTTTTCTCTTTCATCAGAATTAATCACCGACATAGGAATCCCTGTACGCTTCTCGGCTGCCGCGGCAATTTCGTTTTCGGTCAGCACAGGCTTTCGCTTTCCCGTGTATCCCATTTTTAAAACAGCCGCCGCCTCGTCGATCAGGTCAATTGCCTTGTCGGGAAGGCTTCTTTCGGGAATATAACGTATCGAAAGTCTTATTGCACCGTCAATAGCCTCGTCGCTTATTGCCACACCGTGATAGGCTTCATATTTCTTCCTTATGCCCCGAAGCATTTTTCTGCATTCTTCCTCATTAGGCTCGGAAACGGTTATAGGCTGAAATCTCCGCTCCAATGCCTTATCCTTCTCGATGCTTTCACGGTATTCATTTAAGGTGGTTGCGCCTATAAGCCTTATTTCTCCCCGCGCAAGAGCAGGCTTGAAAATATTCGAAGCATCAATAGCTCCCTCGGCACCGCCTGCGCCTACAATCGTGTGTATTTCATCAATAAAAAGAATAACATTTCCCGAGTTTTTCACCTCATCAATGATATTTTTTATCTTTTCCTCAAATTCACCGCGGTATTTTGTACCTGCCACCACCATAGAAAGCTCCAAGCTCATAATCCGCTTGTTCTTTAATTCATTGGGAATATCGCCCGAAGCGATTCTCGAAGCCAATGCCTCCACCACCGCGGTTTTCCCTACTCCTGCCTCTCCTACCAGACATGGATTATTTTTGGAGCGTCGAAGCAAAATGGCTATCATTCGCTCCTCCTCGTTTTCTCTGCCGATAACAGGGTCGATTTTGCCTGAGCGCGCCTTTTCGGTAAGGTCAATAGCATTTGCATCCAAAAGGGGAGTCGGCTTAGGTGCAGTAAAAATATCCTCGGCTTCGTAATAATCGTTGTCCTCCGAGGAATCGAAAAACAATTCTGCCACCGCCTGTGATAGCTCTCCCGAATCGCCTCCCAATTCGGTTATTATCCTGACGGCAACACATTCCTCGGCAAGCATTGCAGAAAACAGATGCTCTGTACCAACCAAGGATGACGCCTTTGCCCCTGCAATAACCGCACTGCGGAGAATTATTCTTCGGCAAACGGGAGTCATATCGTCGGAGGTGAGAATCGTCTTGCTTCCCATTCCTACAATATTCACCAAACAGCTTCTTGCAGAGGAATAATCTATTCCACGCTCAAAAAGAAGCCTGGAGCAAACGCAATCCTCCTTTAGCAAGCCCAAAAGAAGATGCTCGCTTCCAACATAGGTATGACCGAGGTCCTTAGCACACAAAAGTGCGGTTGTGATTATCCGTCTGGCGCCCTCACCGAATTTCTTAGTTATATCACCCATTTATCTGATCCCCTTTCCTTTCAACAGAATATGTAAAATTTAAGAAAAAGGTTATTTCTACCCCTTTATTTTTGGAAAGTATTGTGTTATACTGTTTCGTAGTATAACATCTCGAAAGGAGGAATAGCCTTGACACAGCAAACACCAAAGCCCCAAGCCCAAAGAAAAAAGCAAAGGTCAAAAGCAGGAAAGGGTTATGATTATCTTGCTTACATAATTATATTCTTGGCAGCTTATGCGCTGATTAGTCTTTTTTGTTTCGCTTTTGTTGTTTATTCCTTCAATGATATTCCCGATAACCCCGATGACTATGAAATAAGCATCATTTATAACGACAAGGAAATTTATGACCTTGATGTAGATGAGGCAAACAACGAATACGGTCTTTATATTCCCTTTTCCTATCTTTCGGAAATAAGCTCATTCGGCTTGGCAGGGGACGGCGATGACATTACTCTTTTTGTCATCGGCACCGACAACCGCATTGAATGCACACGAAATTCCTCTCTTATTACTATAAACAACAACCCTATCAGAATCTCATCTCCCATTCTTTATGACGATGAATTAAAGGAATATCTTATTCCCGTTTCTCTTTTGGAAAACTATGTAACAGGCATTGACGTCAACTACAATACCGAAAAGATGATTTGCAGTATTTCGTCGACGGTCAGCAAAACCGACGTTGCATTAAAGCTTCTTCTTCCCGAGCCTATGAAGCCTGCATATTTCCCCGATTCCGATAAATATTACACACCTCCCGAGGTTTCCGACGAAGCCTCAACAGAAGCAAACTAAAATCAAAGACAACAAAAAATGGGTCACTTCAAATGAAGTGACCCTTATTTTTATTTATTATTCAGCAGGCTCGATAACGCCGTAATCGTTTTCGGAGCGCTTATAAACCACATTATATCTTCCGCTATCGGAATTAAGGAACATATAGAAGGAATGCTGAAGCAGGTTCATCTGCAAAATCGCTTCCTCAACAGACATAGGCGCCATTTCAAAGCGCTTTGTCTTAACAACATTGATGTCTTCCTCGGTTTCAGCCAATTCAGCCTCGGCAAACATTTCCTTTTTAACATGGATTTTCTTTTCCAGCCTTGTGCGGTTCTTTCTTATCTGGCGCTCGATATTTTCCATTGCGGTATCGAGAGCGCATTTATAATCCTTGTCGGAAATCTCCGAACGGAAAATCGAGCCGTTGCGGTAAATCGTAAGCTCAATTCGCTCGCCTACTCTGTTTGTGCTGATAGCAACTGTAGCATCGGTATCCTCAGGGAAGAATTTATCAAACTTTTTAAGCTTCTTTTCAACCCATTCACGGACATCATCGGTTAAATTGAACTTTTTGGTGATGATTCTTATTTTCATAATTCCATCTCCTTTGAATTAAAAATTGACAGTTGCTCTGTCTAACTTCATGTTATCACAGATATACATTATTGTCAAGTATTTCTTATTAAACTAAACACATTTTGTGCATTTTGCGACATTTGGTTACAAAAAAACAGAAAGGCGAAAGCCTTTCTGCTTGCATCATATAGATTATCTGCGTTTCTTTTTGTCACGACGGTTTAATCCGCTTAATTTTTCGTCGCTTGCGGATTTAAAGGAGGACAGCATGGATTCGAAATCCATGGGCGTCTTAGGCTTATTGGACGAAAAGCCGTTTTCACGTTTTTTAGGTTCGTCGCCTATTAAGGAAAGAGCCAGCTTTCCCTCATTATTGGAAATAACCGTTGCGGTAACCTCGTCGCCCTTTTTTATAACACTGTGAATATCCGAAATATAATCCCGTGAAAGCTTTGAAATATGAATCATTCCCACAGAACCGTCCTCCAAACGGACAAAAGCCCCGAAATCAGTAACTCCGTTAACGGTGCCCTTGACATTATCTCCTATGGAATATGACATATAAGCAAATCCTCCCTAATTTATTCAGCGATATCGTTTACAAAAATAATTTCATTGCGCTTGCAGTAATCCAAGGATTCTCTTGCAACACGCTCGAGAACCTCGTCATTTATAGGCTCGGCAATACGCAATTCCAATTCATCAACATCATCCTGAAGCTGCTGAACCTTCTGGATACGGGCATCTCTTGCCGCACGAAGCTCGTTCATTTCAACCTGAAGGTTGATGACCGAAACGAAAAGAAAAATAAAGATAAGTGTAAACGCGACCCTTATAACTAAATTTGCGCGGACAGGTCTTCTTCTTGACATTTTTCAAATTCCTTTCGTTTTAAAATTCCAAATCCTTTTTTCGCCTGTGCCAAGGTTTTACGGCAATACAGACGGGTATATAATCGGCGGTACAGCCTTTGATACAAAGCCGTAACACCCGTTTTTAGCGATCTCAGCATCCTTCTCACCAGCCTATCCAATTTATCAATAACCACCATTAAAACACGGCTTAATGTAAAACGCCATGCCAAAAAGCCCAAAAGGGCAAACAAAAAGGCATAGGCACGTGGACTGCCGAAGGAAAGATTAAAAAACAATATTAGCATTGTAAGAGCAGCAATGATGCAAAACAAAATATCACCGAAGAACACAAAAGCATTATTGCTTTTCCGATTAAATCGTATGACACGGAAAACATCATAAACCGCACACAAAAATCCGCCGCAGATGAATGCCCACAATGCAAGAGCATCATCCAAAAGAAAATTTTTCTCCACAGCGGTCAGCGTCCCAGAAAAGAAAACCTTTTCTTTTTGGGAGTATCATCAAAATAAACCATTGCGGAAATATTACCGTTTACAGTAATATCGCCGTTTTCAAGTGAAAGATTTTTAATTGAAAGCCCCTCGCCGCTTATGTTAAGGATTGTTTCTCCCACAGCAAGGCTTATCAATGTTTCGTCAAAGCTTATAACATCGTCAACCGAGGTTATATTAAGTGACGAACGGGAATCCAATGAAAGAAAATGCTTTTTGGAATTCATAGCTTCTCCTCCGAATCAACATATTTTACAATATGCATTGGAGGGAAAAATTATTCCAATACCTCATACATTTCGCTTGCTTCGGATTTTTTTGTGGTTTCGTTTATTGCAACCACCTTAAATTTTGTAACACGGCTTCCGTAACGAACCTCGATAACATCGCCTATCTTAACATCGTAAGAGGGCTTGACAACCTTTCCGTTAACCGAAACCAAATTCTCGCCGCAGGCCTCGTTGGCAACAGTACGGCGCTTGATTATTCTCGATACCTTTAAATATTTGTCTAATCTCATACCAATTACAAAAAATGAATTTTAAGGCGGGTTGAAAGAAACCCGCCTTATATATAAACAATCTTATTTGTTAACAGCTTCCTTAAGATCCTTGCCTGCAACGAAAGCGGGAGCCTTGGAGGCAGGAATGGTGATAGCTTCCTTAGTCTTAGGGTTACGGCCGATTCTTTCAGCTCTTTCCTTAACCTTGAAGGAACCGAAGCCTGCGATCTGAACCTTACCGCCTGTTGCGAGCTCGGTTTCGATTGCATTGAGAACAGCGTTAACTGCTGCTTCTGCATCCTTCTTCTTAAGATTAGCATTAGCTGCTACAAATTCAACGAGAGTTGTCTTGTTCATAATTAAATTAATCCTTTCAAATGAGAAATATCTAAGGTATTATAACATTATTTATCTGTATACGCAAGTGGATTTTTGAATTTTTTCAGCAAAATAAAGGGTTTTTAGACGTTTTTTGTGTTGTTTTTTAATATTTTTTTGCTTCCAGCCAGAAATTTTCCTTTTCCTCTCGGGATGCTTCGGTAACAGTATGCCCTGTTTTTACACACAATTCTTCAACCCTTTGAAAGCGTTTAAGGAATTTTTCGTTAGCATTATAAAGAGCCTCCTCGGAATCTACCCCTGCTAATCTTGCGGCATTAACAACCGAAAGAAGAAGGTCGCCAAATTCCTCTTGGATCTCAGCCATGTTGCCCGATTCCAACGCTTCGTTAACCTCGTTTATCTCCTCCGAAACCTTAAGCATAGCCTCCTGAGCATTATCAAAATCGAAGCCCATTTTTCTTGCCTTTTTGCCAAGCTTATCTGCTCGCATCAGGGCAGGCATTGCAGGAGAAACCGAACGTAAAACCTCGGTATCACTCTTTTGCTTTTTTGTTTCCTTCTTAATGGCATCCCAATTAGAAAGAACATTTTCGGTTCCTGTAACCTTTACATCACCGAAAACATGAGGATGACGTACAATAAGCTTTTTGCAAATATCGGTGCAAACATCGTTTATTGAAAAATTGCCATTGGAGCTTGCAATATCCGAATGGAAAACCACCTGAAGGAGAACATCGCCCAATTCCTCTCGAATCATCTCGGCATCGTCCTTGTCGATACCCTCGATCAATTCGTAGGTTTCCTCCAAAAGGTCCCTGCGGATGGATTGATGAGTCTGCTCTCGGTCCCAAGGGCATCCGTTCTCACCGCGCAGTATCTTCATTATATTAACTAAATCTTCAAAATTATATTCATTTTTTGAAAGAAGCTCTTGTTTAATCATGCTTTTTCTCCATTCTTAAAAACCTTGCTTGCTATAATTTCGCCCTTTGGAAGCAGACGAACATCGCTTTCATCCAAGGCTTTAAACAAAATAAGGCATCCAAAATAGGCTATTACCATTATAATCCCTGTTACCAAAAGGCAGGTAAATGAACCGACTCTTTCAAAGGCAGCTTCGCCCAAAAGATGATTCATAATTTTGTATGTCCCTAAGGTCACGGCAAAGGTTATTCCACCGCAAAGCAGAGGACGCAAAAATACCGAAAGGATTTTCACCTTGATTTTGCAAAATCTTTTCAGCAATATTATATCCAAAACCGTCAAGGATAAATAACAAGCAAGAATACTTAACGGGGCGCCCAATATGCCAAATCCGTTTTTCAGCATAAAATATTCCGAAGCAGTCAAAATTCCGATGCCTGCCAATGATGTAATCATGGCAATTTTCGGCACACCGTAGGCGTTCATCAAGGAATTGCAAACCGAAGCAACCGCCACAAAGACCATTGCCACGCCTAAAACCAAAAGACATTTTGCCGCCATATCAATAGGCAAAGCGCTTTCGCCGTTTGCCAATGTCAATGGATTGGACCAATCGGACGCGCCGTAAACCAACGCAATGCAGGATTTCCCCGTAACAACAAGAAAAATTCCGCAAAGAATGGCAATAACCACCGAAACCTTTAAGGCTTGGTTGGAAAGCCCTTGGGCTTTTTTTGATTGACCGATTGCCAAAGCGCCTGAAACAGCAGGTATTATTCCTGTTCCCAAGGGGAATATCAGAGAAGCAGGAAACAAATCATAAATAGGAACCGAAAGCCCTGTATATGCCGAGAACAAAACCTCTGCATTTTCAATGCTTTCTCCCCATTCGGAAAGACATTTTACTATTAAAACCGTATCGATAAATTCCGAAAAATATAATGTTGCCGCCGTAAGAGTTACAGGAAACGCAACAGCGCCGATTGTTTTAATCAACCTGCTGTCCTTTTCTATATTATCGTCAACAAGATTAACCTTGGATTTCTTGGAAAGCCTTGCATAAAGCAATGCAAAAGCCGCACCCGCAGCAGATCCCACCGTAACACCGCTTATGGCGCAAGCCGCCTGAGCAGCAACACTTGCACCCGACCTATTTGCAATAATAACAGCGGTCAAGCCTACAAAAAGCTTTAAAAACGCCTCGATAAATTGAATTATCGCAGTAGGATACATATTGTGAAGGCCTTGAAAATGACCTCTGACAGCCGAAGAAACGCAAATAAAAAACAAAGAAGGCGCAATAATCTGCATTGCCAATGCGCTGTCGCTATGGTTTGTAAAATCGGCAAGCTTTGGCGCAAAAATCACCAACGCAGAAGCCAAAATTAACCCAAAGCAGCCGAACATAAGCCCTGCCAAAAGAGAAATACGCTTGGCTTCTCTGCCTCTGCCTCTTTCATTGCTTGCCGAAACAAGCTTGCTTACCGCAACCGGCAATCCGCTTGTAGACAGCATAAAAAGCATGGCATAAATCGAATACGACGCCGTGAAAACGCCGATGCTTTCCCCTAAAATATTAGTAAGGGGTATCTTAAATACCACGCTTATTATTTTTACTGCAAAATTTGCAACAGCCAATATTCCTGCCTCTTGGACAAAGCTTTGGCTTTTTTTGCTTTCAATATTTCGGTTCATATTAACCACGGTACTTGGCAAAAAAGGCTTTTGCCTCCTCAAAGCCAAGGTCCTTATTATCGCTTAAATATTCAAAGGGATATTTAGCAAAGGGATGACGGAGAATTTCATCACGGGCGGGATTAACAAGCTTGGTTATAGCACCTGCACCGCAGGCAAAAACCGTAGAATGCTCCTCCATCATAAGAATATTATATAGGTTTTCCTTACCTGCAACAGAATATCCTGTATTTTCTGCATTGCCAACAGTATTTTTCTGTCGGTAAAGATAATAGGGCGCAAGACCTGCTTCCTTCAAGCGTTTACGGGCATATTCAACGCTCTTTCTGGCAAAATCACCCTGAGGGTCATAATATCCGTCGCCGATAAAACGCATATTAGCGGCATTTTTAATAGAAAGAGTATGCACAGTTATATTGGAAAAGCCGAGGTTGATAACATCCTCAAGGCTTTTATGAAAGCTTTCGTCGGTGTCACCGGGCAAGCCTGCAATCAAATCGGCGTTAATTGTGTCAAAGCCTATATTCAAAGCCGCTTCAGCAGCATCGAAAAACTGCTTTGAGGAATGCTTTCTGCCGATTTGCTCCAAAACATAATCGGAGGTAGATTGGGGATTTATGCTAATTCTCTTAACACCGTTTGCCTTTACAGCCATTAATTTTTCAGGTGTTATAGTATCAGGTCTGCCTGCCTCAAAGGTAAATTCAATATTATCGTTTACATCAACGCTTTTATTAATGCAATCAAGCAAACGGTTTGTTTGGTCAACATCAAGAATTGAAGGAGTTCCGCCGCCTATGTATATAGAGCGAAGCCTCATTCCCAAGGCTTTTATCATTTCCCCTGTTTTGCGGATATCCTCAAAAAGCTTTTCGAGATAATCGGGAATAAGAGCAAAAAGCTTTGCATTGCTATATGAAACAAAGGAGCAATAATCACACCTTGTAGGGCAAAAGGGGATTGAAACATACATACCGCAATCGAAGGCATCAACATCCTCCAGCATTTTTTGCTGAGTAAGGGCTGTTTCCACCGAAAGAGTGGATTTTTCCAAGGAAACCTCGTAATCGCGGTTAAAAAGCTCAATAACCGAATCGGCAGAATAGCCTCGGTCAAGATAATATTTAGCGCGCTTTACAGGGCGCAAGCCTGTTATATATCCCCAAGGAAGCTCAAACCCAAAAAGATTCTTCCCTGCCTGAAGAAACGCCTTGCCTATTGCATTCATGGCATAAAAGTCGTCATTCATGGGAATAGAAGGATTGTAACCGCCGCAAAAGCTTCCCTCTCCCCGCTTTAAGCCCGACGCAAGGATAACCTTTGCATTAAAAATATTCTTTTCGGTTTCTTCCAAATAGAAATAGGCATAATTTTCGCTTACAAAATCCGCCTTAAACTTTTCCCCGGGAAAATACAAAAGACACATTGTCTGAAAATAATAATCATTCAGATATTCTGTGCGGTTATCTATTTCCAATCTCATTTGCGAAGCTCCCGAGTATCGATAACAACATTAATAGGGCCGTCATTACGAACGGTTATATCCATGTGTGCGCCGAAAACACCTGTGCAGGTAGGAAGTGTTTTTCCGATTTCCTTTGCCAAAAGGTCAAACATTCTTTTGCCCTCGTCATATTTTGCCGCATGGGTGCAATCGGGACGAAAGCCTCTTGTAACTCTGCCTGCAAGGACAAAATTGGATATCAGCATAACGCTTCCGCCTACAGCGGAAGCATTAAGCGAAAGCTTTCCAAGCTCGTCGCGGAAAACACGCAAGCCCGAAATTTTATTTGCCATTTTCAGCATATCGTCCTCGGTGTCATCATCGAAAAC
>JAZSFY010000306.1:0-2451 GCA_045532415.1 Eubacteriales bacterium
CTTTAACAGAAATTGATGAAATTGAAAGCAGAATTAAGGATTGCCATGTATGTGTTGTCAACAAAATAAAGCTTGATGAAAATGCTTTATCGAAAGCGAAAAATCTAAAGCTGATTTGCGAGGCGGCAACCGGATTTGACAACATTGACACAGAATATTGCAGAAAAAACGGTATTGCAGTTAGCAATGTAGCAGGATATTCGGTTAATTCGGTTTCTCAGGTAACCTTAGCCATGGTCCTTTCGGCATCGGTCAATCTTCCTCAATACCGTGAGTCTGTGGCAAACGGAAGCTATACAAGAGGCAATGTCCAGAATATTCTTACGCCTGTTTATCATGAGATTTCGGGAAAGACCTGGGGTATTATCGGATATGGGAATATAGGCAGAAGGGTTGCATTGGCGGCAGAAGCTTTGGGATGCAAGGTTATTGCCAACAAGCGTAATCCTATTGACGAGGTTAGATGTGTTTCCCTTGATGAATTAATAAGAGAATCTGACATTATTACAATCCACACTCCGCTGACACAAGAAACAAAAGGCATGATTGGCGCAAAGGAATTTAGCTCTATGAAGGACGGGGTTATTCTTGTTAATGTGGCAAGAGGCGCTGTTATTGACGAGGAAGAAGCGGTTAAGTGGATTGAAAACGGGAAAATCGGATTTTTCGGATGTGATGTTTATTCCGTCGAGCCTATGGCAGAGGCACATCCCTTTTACAGAATTAAAGACCGTGAAAATGTTTGCCTGACTCCTCACATGGCTTGGGGTGCATTTGAATCACGCGCTAGATGCATTAATGAAATTTGCGAAAATATCAAAAGCTTTTTCGCAGGCGAAAAAAGAAACAGAATAGTATGATAATAAAAACATTCGCGTCATCCGCGAATCTTTTTTTCCTTACTTATTACTTATTACTTATTACTTATTACTTATTACTTATTACTTATTACTTATTACTTATTAAAGGGGGGAGGAGCAAGCCCCTCCCCTACAATTCCCTATTACTTCTTATTGCTCAGCAGCCATTTCATAAGCTCGTCGTTATAGGCATTAAGCCAAACGTTATGACCTACGCCCTCAATCTTGGTATACCTAACATTTTTGCCGTCAATTTTAAGTGAATTGACCATATCTTCGGTATAAAAGGGGTTTACAACCGTATCCTCGGCACCATGAAAGGCCCAGATAGGCATATTCAAAACAAAGGAATTCCAGCCCATGCCGCCTCCGCAAACAGGTGCTATTGCGGCAAAAAGGTCGGGCCTTGCCATTGCGGTAAACCATGTACCGAAGCCGCCCATGCTTGAGCCCGTAAGGTAAACACGGCTTTCGTCAATGTCGTAATACTCCTTCAATTGGTCGATAAACCTAATTATCGATTCAACCCTTGCCGCCCAAAAGGTATTTTTAGGGCATTGGGGCATTATTACAAGGCAGGGGTAATCGTTTGTTTCAAGAAGCTTGGAGAAGCCAAGAACGTCTACCAAGTCAAGGTCATCTCCTCCCTCTCCTCTTTCTCCTGCACCGTGAAGCTGAAGGACCAAGGGGAGCTTGCCTTGGGATTCCTCGGGAGAATATTCAACAAAGGGGAAAGCAAAGCCTTCTTCTCTATGCTCAATTCTTTTCATAATTCGTCATCCTTTGATTATATAGTAAGCCTATTATACATAACTATTGACCTTTTTTCAATAATTTGGTAGAATTATTAAAACTAAATTAGGAGGATATTATGTTTTGTCAAAAATGCGGAACTTTATTACAAGATAATACAACGGTATGCAACACTTGCGGAAACCAAATAATTGTTGACGACAGCATGCAACTATTTCCTCAACCCAAATCAAAGGTTAAAGTTAAAACGATAGTTTTGTCGGTTATCGCTGCTTTAATCGCCATATCAGTTTTAGCAACCTTTATTTTCTTTGCATTCTCAGGTAATTATATATTTGGTCCGTTAGCTATAATTTCAAATGCAGCCTCTAATAATATGGAAGCGGGGTTTAACATTGATTTCGATCTTTCCGTAAAACTGCATGGCAAGGATGAAGTTGAGGTTCCCATCGCTTTTCAGGTTATTCCATTTGAAAACATGGACGGCGATCCTTCTTTTGAGTTTGCCATGAAGACAGAATCAAGCCAGATTTACTTCAACGAAGAATATTTTCTTTCAAACACAGTTAATAACAATTACGAAAACGGTTATCTTGCAAGGGTAGATAATGCGCAATCCGAAATACTTACAGCCGAAATGGCTGAGCTTCTTTCAAAAAAGGATCTGGAGAGTCTTGTTGAGTATTTAAACCATTCGAACGGCAATATATTCAACGAAGAAATCTTCATTAAGAGAATAAAGGATGTAGCAAGGGATCTTTCTAGCAAGAAATATCTCAAAGAAAACTTCGGTTATTCCAAATCAAAGAAGGACGGTAAAACCACCGTATCCTGCAAT
>JAZSFY010000251.1:0-1835 GCA_045532415.1 Eubacteriales bacterium
GAATTGCTCTCTTTTTTTTCAAAAGCATAAAACAACGGTAAACAGGAAATCACCGCTATGCAAAGGGAAATCCAAGCATAATATTTTTCTTTAAAAACAATTCCGCCCAACAAAATTATCAAGGGAATTATTAACACAAACAAAAAAACGGTTAATATGTTTTTTCTGTTCATAAATCAATTCCGTATTTTAGATTTATAATATTTCCAAATAATACTTCCCCATAATTCCAAAACAAAGGGTAAAAAAGAAAGCATAAAAAAGGAAATATACATCAATATCGCTATTGCGCCAAGCTCTAATCGGCTCAAAGCAGGATAAAACGAAAAATCGTTTTTACCCATAACAAAAGCAACAACAAGTAAAACGTCTAAAGTTAAAACCCCAATCAACACTGTCAAATCGCTTTTTTTGAACCTGAAAAGCGAATATCGTGATTTGCCCTTAAGCTCATATCCTCTTGCTTTCATAGAAGCGCCGGTATCGATTGCATTTTCAAAGGACCAGCTAATCAACGCCGAAAAGATTTGGAGATTGCCTTTGATTTTATCAAACCAGCTGTCATTGGAAAACCTTCCCAATGAAGTTTGGCTTTCTTTTATTTTTTTATATTGTTTTTTCAAGGTGGGAATAAACCTTAACGCCGAGGATATAATCAAAGCGATTTTAGGTGAAATTCTCCCCATAAGAAACAGCAATTTTTCGCTTGTCATCACGATATTAAAGGATTTAAACCAAAAAATTACCGCAACCAAGGTTACACCCAAATTCAACCCGTAAAGAAAGGATTCCAAGGTTACGGGGTTGTTGTTTAGAAAAAACAACACGGTCACGCCTTTATGGGAAAACAACGGGTTAGTCAACGCCACCAACAAAAGCATAACAAGATAGAACCCGAAATCCTTTAAAAAGGAAAGCTTTTTTTCGGTCTTTACAAAGAATAAAACGCCGCCCAAAAGGGCAATTATCATCAAAATCGGGTTGGCAGAAAACATTGTTATTATCAAAACCGAAAGAAAATAAAGGAACAGCACAAAAGGATGTAATTCTCCGAATCCCAACAAATTTCCCGCCTCCTTTTTTCAAAAACTTATTTCTTTTCGGCAAAAACCTTTGCGTTCTTTTTCCATTTGCCCGAGAAATAGAATATAACCCCCAACCAAAAGGGTGTAAATCCTGCCAAAGCATCTCCAAGCCAAAAACCGAAATGTTTCATATCCAAAGCGATACCGAAAAGCACAGCCAAGCCTATTCTCAAAACGATACCGTCAAGGATTGCACAAACGAAATTTATCGTGGTATTGCCGCTTCCGTTTATCAAGGCGTTCATTGTGGAACGCAACGAACTTGCAAGGAACATCAGCAAGGCGATAGGCACGTAATCCTTTGCCAAGTCGATAACTCCCACAGAGCCCTCCTTGACAAACCAACCGAAGATTTCTTCGGGATAGATTACCATAAACACTGCGCAAACAAAGGAAATCGAAAAGGTTATGGCGAAAACGTTTTTCATAATCTTTTTAACTCGTTCAAATTCCCCTGCAACGATATTTTGTCCTGCCATTGTAGAGCCTGCGGTGTTCATAGCGTTGGAGAAAAGGTTCACAATAGAAGCGATTTTGTTTGCGATACCTGCAAATGCCGAAACCGCTATACCATAGGAATTTATCCAAGAATTTACAAAAAGCTTTGAAATCTGGACCGATGCGAATTTAATCGCCATAGGCGTACCCAATTTCACAAACGCCACAAGCATATTTTTGTCCCAATAAACAAAATCACGCAAGGATATATTAAGCTCAAATTGGGAACGGTTTTTTACTAAAAATCCCACG
>JAZSFY010000030.1:0-3784 GCA_045532415.1 Eubacteriales bacterium
AAGGTCTTCGCCTACGAAAAGGTGAGGATCGGTTCCGTCGGGGTTAGAGGTATCGAAAGTTCCTACGAAATTACCGCTGGAAGCAGAAGCAGGAACAGCCATAACTGCGAGCATAGTTGCAAGAAGCGCAGTTGCAAGAAGAACGGAAAGTAATTTCTTCATAATAATTTCCCTTTCATATAATGGACTTTTGTCCTTTGATACCTCATTATATCACGGTGATTTTTAAATGTCAATAATGTTACAAAAATATTAAAAAAACAACTCACATTTGTCAAAATGCACAAATTAACCTTTGCCGTAAAGTATAAAACGCTGAATTTCCTCGTCGTTAATCTGCACAATTAATTTTGCGGTTTGATAAATAAAAACAATAGCCGCAAAGAACCTTAATGTAGAAACAGAAGAATAAAAATAGGGAACTGCAAAGCCTGATGCCCAAAGTACAACAAGGACACAGGATGACACCCATGCGTTCTTTGTTTCAATAGGATTTCCGCCGAGATTTTGTTGTAATTGCCTTAATTCTTCCAAAAGGCTTCTTATACATATTAAGCAAACGGGCGCTGTTATAACAGCCAAAGCCGAGCAGACCGCCACAATCCAAAGGTCGGTTTCGAAAATTACGATTGCACCCTGTGAGGTGAAATACATTCTGAAAATTTCGGTTCCCAGCATTAATATAAAGGAAGGAATTGCCCAAAGCTTGGTTTTCTTGAATGATGAAATACCTCTAAGCATCCATCCGCCCAAGGCAAGAAGCAAAAACATAGCCGAAAAGGGAACAACCCTTATGCTGTCGAACACAAGGTCGAGAGAGAACGCCAAGGCTGTGTAGAACACAAATGAGCCTGTTCTCAATTTTTTAGGTCTGACCATTTCGGGCTTTGAGGAATATTCGGTATAATAACGTCTGTCCAATTCCTCTCCTGCTTCCTTATGGAACACACGGAGAAGCCCAAACATAGAAACAATCCATGACACCGATGCCACCAATGAAATCATAGAGCAAAGGACAACCAAAACAGGCTTTACACCTAAAATTGCGGTTATGGAATCCATTACATCAAAATCTGTTTCAAAATAAAGCTCGGTTTCCAGCAAAGCCAAAAGCTCGGGAAGGACTGTTGCCAAAAGTCTGATGAAAAATGCAAGATAGGAAAGGAACGCTGTTCCGTCATATCTTTTAAATGCTTCGTCACACCCGTTTCTCATTGAATAATATCCCAATCCACCGAAAAACTGCTTGAAGAACATAACATAAACAATGCCTTGAACAATGGCAAATGAGGTAACACCAAGCATTCTGTTGGAGCTGATGCTTGCAGAATAAATCATATCCATCATCAAAAGCTTGATAAGCTCCACTATTAAAAGATAAAGAATGCTTTTTCTTGCGCCTTCAAGCTTTCCGTCGAAATATGCAAGCTGTGTCAGCCCAAAATATATAAGAATACATCCGAAAACATCGGGAATAAGGTCCAATCCCAAGGGGACGGGATTTACAAAGAAGCAAAAACCCAAAAGCAGAAGGATTGTGCTTCTTTTGGAAACGCTTCTTTTATTTCTTCCTTCTTCTTGCAATACGTTCTGCCTCCTCCTTTTGCTCCTTCATACGCTTTTCAAGAGCCTTTGCCCTGTCCTTGGCAATCTGCTCCTTGTCCTTTTCGTATTGCTTTTCGCTTGTTATAAGAATAAAGCAGGTGTGCATGAAAAGGGTATTAACAATAATAACAGCATACTGAAGGATATATTCGATTCCTGCAACAGCACCCGACATATTTCCCAATGCATTAAGATATTTCAACGCCTCTGCACCCATAACAAGGGTTATAAATGCAACAGTAAAAACCAATCTGTTTCTTGCTTGGTTTTCTAGCTTGGGAGAATTACAATCTCTTGCGATTTTCATAACCGTACTAAGCCAAAAATAGGTTAATGCAAGCCATGCGGCAAGATGAATGTAAAAGGTTATTGCATTCAAAACAGGGAAGTCCTGAAGCTTGAAAACACCGAATGCCGAAAGCCCGATGACAACCCCTCTGGGTATCATAAATAAAGCCGAAGCCGCCGCCTTAAGAAAATCTCTGTTTAATCTTGATGCAAGGAAAAAGCCGTATGCCAATAAGGGAGCCGCAATTAATGCCCCTCCGATTTCATTAAGCATAAGACAAGCGTATCCTAAAAGTGCAATACCAAATCCCATTTTTCAGCCTTTCCTTACATATCATTGTTTACTTATTTTGTGTGCTGTTGTCGTTTCCAAAACAGCATTTTTTGTATTTTTTACCGCTTCCGCAGGGGCAGGGGTCATTAGGTCCAACCTTCTCCTGTTTTTTAACGGGAGTAGGCTTAACCTTTTGCTTGCCGTCTGTTTTCAAGGAAGCCGCGCCGTCGAGAACCTGCTTTCTTTCAACTCTTTGCGCCATAGGACGGGCAGCAAGAAGGTTTCTTACGGTACCTGCGCGTATGCCCGAAATCATTTCCTCGAACATTGCGCCGCCCTGAATTTTATATTCGGTAACAGGGTTTCTTTGAGCATAAGCGTTCAAGCCTACGCTTCCGATAAGGTCATCCATAGCGTCGATATGCTCAACCCAGCGAAGGTCAACGTTACGGAGAAGAACAGCTCTTTCAACCTCGCGGAACACCTCGGGAGTAAATTCTTCTTCCTTCTTTGCTAAAAGCTCCTCTGCTCTTTCGGTGAGCATCTGCATAATGTCCTCTTTGTTAACCGAGGAAAGCTCGTCTTGGCTGTATTTGAAATCATCAGGAGTACAAAGTGTACCCATGAAGCGGGATTTGATTCCATCAAAATTCCATTCGTCGGGCACGTCGGATTCGGTAAATACATCAACAACCTCGCTGACATATTCGCGGCACATCTTCTTTATCTTGTCGGAGATGTCTGCGCCCTCGAGAACCTCACGGCGCTCCTTATAGATAAGCTCGCGCTGAAGATTAATAACGTCGTCATATTGCAAAACGTTCTTTCTGCGCTCGAAGTTGCTTCCTTCAATACGCTTTTGAGCGTTTTCGATAGAGTTGGAGAGTATCGCCGCGTCAATAGGCTGGTCCTCGGGCATCTTCAATGCCTCAACAATACCCAAAACCTTGTCTGCGCCGAACAATCTCATAAGGTCGTCCTGCATGGAAAGGAAGAACTTACTTTCGCCGGGGTCCCCCTGACGTCCTGCACGGCCTCTTAGCTGATTGTCGATTCTACGGCTTTCGTGACGTTCTGTACCGAGAATATATAAACCGCCTGCTTCGCGAACCTTTTCGGCTTCCTTGGCGATTTCCTTTTCAAAGCCTGCCTTTAATTCTTCATAATGCTTTCTTGCATTGATTATTTCAACATCATCGGTTGCGCCGAAGTTTGTTGCCTCATAAAGCATATAATCGTCAAGGCCCTCCTTGCGGAGAACATCCTTTGCAAGAAATTCCGCGTTACCGCCCAGCATAATGTCGGTACCTCTGCCCGCCATATTTGTAGAAATGGTAACTGCGCCCAATTTACCTGCCTGAGCGATTATTTCTGCTTCCTTTTCGTGGTATTTCGCATTAAGCACATTATGGGGAATACCTCTTGCCTTAAGGATTTTGGAAAGAGATTCACTCTTTTCAACCGAAACGGTACCAACCAAAACAGGCTGTCCCTTCTTTTGGCATTCCATGATTTGCTGAATAATAGCCTCGGTTTTACCCGAAATATTCTTATAGACCACGTCATTATGGTCTTTTCTTATCATAGGCTTGTTTGTAGGTATCTCTACAACGTCCA
>JAZSFY010000192.1:0-6232 GCA_045532415.1 Eubacteriales bacterium
TGAAAAGCTTTTGAAGCGCTTGGGAATCAATTTAACCTGCGAACCTAAATATCAAACCAAAAAGCTTTACCATTCATAATTGATTTTTAATTAACTGACATGAAACTTAATACATTTTATTCTTCCGAGGGTATGGCACGAAAGCTTACCAAGTTCGGAGATATACCCAATACTTCATCCCTATATAAGGGCTTCTTGAAAATGGCTTGGCCTGCAATGGTAGAGTCTACCTTGATGAGCCTTGTTAATATGGTAGACACAATGATGGTGTCTAACTGCGGTACAAATGCAGTTTCGGCAGTAGGATTAACAACCCAGCCGAGAATGATTTTCTATTCGGTTTTCTTTGCCTTGAACATTGCTGTAACTGCAATAGTGTCAAGAAGAAAAGGACAAAATGACCGCGAGGGCGCAAATGCCTGTCTTGCACAATCCTTAGGGTTAATTGCGGTTCTTGGTGTTGTTCTTTGCGGATTGGCTGTGTTGAATGCAGATTTTCTTATTGATTTGGCAGGCTCTCAGCCCGAAACTCATGATGATGCTACCACATATTTCCGCATCACCATGATCGGCTTGATTTTCACGTCCTTTGGTATGATAATCAACGGTGCCCAACGTGGGTGCGGAAATACCAAAATTTCCATGAGAACCAATGTGGTTGCAAATGTGACCAATATCATATTCAACGCATTATTGATAAACGGTCTTTGGTTTTTCCCTGAATTGGGTGTTACAGGTGCCGCTATTGCTACACTTATCGGTAATATTGCCTCCTTCTGTATGAGCTTGGCGTCTTTGTTTGGCAAGGATAAATTTTTACGATTCGACCTTGCAGGAATGGTAAAATGGAACGGCCCCATGCTTAAAACTATTGGCAAGGTTGCCATGGGAGCAAGCACCGAGCAGGTATTTATGCGCGTCGGCTTCTTTATCTATGCAATGATAGTTGCCGAATTGGGAACAGCCGATTATGCTACTCATACAATTTGCATGAGCTTGATTACCATATCATTTGCCAGCGGAGATGGTTTGAGCGTGGCGGCAAGTGCGCTAATCGGTCAAAATCTTGGCAAACGCCGTCCCGACCTTGCAACCCTTTATGCAAAGGCAGGGCAGAGAGTTGGTATTTTAATTTCTCTTTGCCTTGTTGGGCTGTTTACCTTTGGCGGTGGATTTATGCTCGGCTTATTTGCCGATCCGTCGGATGTAAACTATGAATACGTTATGCGCGTAGGCAGACACCTTACTTATATTATCGCTTTGGTATCACCGGGTCAGATTTCTCAGGTTATCTATAACGGCGCGTTGCGCGGCGCAGGCGATACAAAATTTGTTGCCATAACTTCAGCTGTTTCAATAGGATTTTTCCGCCCCTTGGTGGCATTGCTTCTCTGTAATCCCAATGGATTTATTCCTTTGTATGCAGGTATAGGAATATATGGCGCATGGATAAGCTTGATAATCGACCAATATCTCCGCCTTGCCTTCTCTGCAGTGAGATTTATGGGCGGTAAATGGTCTAAAATTACAATTTAAGGAGCTTTTTAATGAGTTATCTTGTTGGGGATTTGGTTCTTGACGAGGGCGATAAGGTTATTATCCGTTGGCCCGACAAAACCGAAACTCATGCTATCTATAAAGAAACCTATGGCTATAACCATTTCTTTGATGCTGTTCCCAAGGGCGAAAAGGAAATACGCCTTTCCAACCATTTTATGCGCTTAAAGGGAATATACATCAGAAAGGACGAGGAATAATGGAGCTTATCGACCTTCATACACATTCAAATTGCTCTGACGGCTCGATGACACCTACCGAGCTTGTCTGCCATGCGGCGCAAAAGGGATTGAAGGCGATTGCCTTATCCGACCATGATACAGTTGCAGGTGTTGACGAGGCAATAGAGGCAGGGAAGAGGTATGGTGTTGAAATAGTTCCCGCAATTGAATTTTCGGTTCAGTCTGATACCGAAACACATATATTAGGCTTCTATATTGACCATAAGCATCCCATACTTGCCGATGCATTAAAGGAAATCAACCGTGTACGCTACGAAAGAACGGTTAATACCTGTAATAATCTGCAAAAGCTCGGCTTTGATGTAACCATGGAGGAGGCGTTGGCAATAGCTCCCTCGGGTTTGATTGGCAGAGCTCACTTTGCAAGGATTTTAATGGAAAAGGGATATACAGAAAGCGTAAAAGAGGGCTTTGATAAATATTTGGCAAACGGCCGCCCTGCTTATGACGGAACTCAGTATCTCACAGCGGAAATGGCGGTAAAGCTTATTAACGACGTCGGCGGTGTAAGCTTTGTTGCTCACCCTCATTTGATACGTCTTAACGACGCCGATTTAAGAAGCTTTCTGTTAAAGCTTAAGTCAATGGGGCTTTGCGGAATAGAAGGCTATTATAATGAATATACTCCCGAAATGCAGGAATATTTCCAAGCTCTTGCGAAGGAATTGGGACTTGAAATTTCAGGTGGTACCGATTTTCATGCTAAGATGAAGCCTCATATCGAAATAGGCATCGGTCAGGGTGATATGAAAATCCCTTATTCCGTGTTGGAAAACATTAAATCCATAGTATTCAACAAAAATCAATAGCTTTATTTTTACCAAAAACAATGCACGAGATGCATTGTTTTTTGTTGCATTTATTCAAAATATGTGATATAATTAATCTAACTGTATGTATTAATGTCGGAGGTTAAAGGATATGATTAAAAGGATAACTGCTCTCCTTTTGGTAGTTTTCACGGTTATAATTACTGCATCCTCGTCTTTTTCCGTGTTGGCGCTTTCTCAGGGAGATGTAAACGGCGATGGTAAGGTCAGTGCGTCCGATTATCTTATGTTAAAGCGTTATGTTTTGGGAAGTGTGGATTTGTCCTCTTCTCAGCTTTCGCGCGGTGATATGGATGGGGACGGTGATGTTGATAAAATCGATTATATCCGTTTGAAAAGAACGGTTTTAGGAACCCTCAATTCTTCCTTGGCTGTTCCTCAAACCGAGGTAATCAGCTATGGAAAATCCTATACTACTTCCATTTCTGCATCCGGCACATATCCTGATACCTATAAAATGGAATTGACCGACGGTGCCTTTGCAACTGCGGCTTCGTATACGAATGAAGCCTTCTGCGGTTATACCGAAGCAGTCAGCGTTGTTGTTGACTTGGGCTCCGACGGTGTTAATATTCGTGCCTTTGAGGTTTCTTATTTGTCTGTTAACGAGGCAGGGATATTGCCTCCCGGTGGTATTACAGTTTACGGCTCTGCGAATAATTCCACATGGACACAAATTGCATACGGTACTGCTCCTGCTACTGCAACAGGTAAGGTCGAAAAACTGAAAATGCAGATAAGCAGCGCAGTTGATTACAGATACATTAAGTTTACTATAACAAAAAGATCTGCTTGGATATTTATTGATGAGGTTATGGTATATGGCGAGATTGCTCCCGAATCTGTAATAAAGGATACCGATTATTACGCAGCAGATACACTTAGCGATTCCACCCGTGCAGGTTATATATCCTCTGTGGCATCAGGTGTGGCATTTAATCCCGACCTTGGTACAACTCTCGTTTCAAAAGGCAAAAGCTATACAATGGATTGTGCAGGCTATGATACACGTTGCGGATACAGCAGCAGTCTGTTGACCAACGGTGCTACAACAGGTACATCCTATGCATCCGAGGGATGGGTAGGAATTAAGGCTACACGTACTTCCTCTATTACTGTTAATTTAGGCTCGGTTCAATCAGATCTATGCACATTTGGATTATATTGCTATAATCTCGAAACAGCAAGCGTGTTGCTTCCCGATTATGTGGATATATCTGTCAGCTCAAATAATTACACCTATTATACAATCGGCAGAGCCTATGCTCCTGCAACAGATAGCGACAACCAAGCGTATGTTATTTCCTTGAATACCTTGATTAAGGCTCGTTATGTAAGGTTCACATTCCCTGCTGTTGACGGATATGTTTGGGTAGAGGAGGCTGCGGTTTATGCAAACCGCCATTCGGGCGAAAAGATTTACGGTAATTTTGAAATGCCTTTAACCGAAATCCCTTCCTATTGGAGCTCTACCGACGAGGATTATTACACCGAGCAGAATCTTATTTCAGGCTTGTGTCCCGAAATAAGAAGCTATGTTGATCTTGCATATAACCAAAATAACTTTAAATATAACGGACTTGAAACCTCTAAAATTCTCACCGACGGAAAGAAAACCGAAAGCATAGATACAGTAACCGATCCTTGGTTTGGCTTCTATGGAGGCGAAGGCAGAACAATGTTTTTCGATTTAGGTGCCTTGTCCTCTGTTTCGGGTTATTCATTAAGATTGCTTCACCGCTCCGATTGGGCGATTTATATACCGTCTTATATTTGCGTATATCTTTCCGATAACGGACAGGATTGGTATATGGTTGCTGCTGAAAATCCTGTAGATTCTCCTAATAACAGCATATTACTGTTTGAGGGCGAGTTCGGGCAGCCGTATAGAGCAAGATACGTAATGTTCGATTTTGACGTAGACACTCATGTGTATATGGATGAAATTGTTATTAACGGCACCAAGAATATCAAGGGCGCAATGAAGCTGGAAAGCTCGGGAATAATTTCCCGTCCCGTTGATTTTGACTATGGATTCGATAATTCCTCCGAAAAAATCGGCGGTGCCGAGGATGTATGCCTTTTCTATTTCAATACAGGAACCTATAATTATAACACAGTATTGCCTTATGTAGCTTATTTGGATGATAACGGAAATATTGTAGATACTATGTTCGATTCCTTCCTGTTTCTTCCCGGTGTAGGCGAATTGCCCAGCGGAGGCAAGCCTTGGAGCACCAATTACGCATCGGATTGGACCTATTTGATGAACCAAATGTTCGCAAGCGGCCGTAACTTTGATGCATTGGAAAAAGCGGCAGGAAAAGTTAAGGATTTTCTCAATAAGCCCGATTATACGTTAAAGCTTTTTGTTACAATTCCTCACATGGACACATCGCTTACTAATTTCGGTGATATTGACGGCGACGGCGTTAGCGAAAATCTTACAAATATCAATACCCGTGTTTATGTTTCAACCTATTATGCCCAAATGATAATGGATAAATTTGAATCCAAGGCTTATGAAAATATAGAACTTTGCGGATTCTATTGGTTCCATGAGGAAATTCAAGGCGCCGATGCAACAACTGCAAAAGCGGTTAATGCCGGATTTGATGATTTGGGAATGCCTCTTTTCTGGATTCCTTGGTATTGCGCCCCAGGCTATAACACTTGGAAAACCAACGGCTTTGATGTTTGCTGTATGCAGCCTAACTATGCTTTCAATGATGTTGATGAATCCCGCTTGAAGGATTGTGCCGATATTGCCGAATCCTACGGTATGTGTATCGAAATTGAAATACATGAGGATGCCCGTACAGATGACCGCGCCTTTAAGAAATATATGGAGTATTTGGCAGGCGGTGTTAAATATGGATATATGGATAATGCAATCCATATGTACTACCAATCATTTAACACAATCGGTTCAATGTGGGATAGCGAAAGCGACAAATATGGTCTTATCTATGATTATACCTATCAGTTTATTAAGGGTGCTTTGGATATCAAACCCGAATCGGTTGATTCGATGACCTTCTCGGCAAAATATGAAACACCTTATTATGATACCGTTAATCCCGAAAAGACAGATGGGAAAATATTCAAGGTTTCTCAAAGTCCTGCTCACGGCGCTCTTGCCTTCGACCAAAACGGCAATTTCGTTTATTATCCTAATAAGGGATTCAGAGGCACAGATACCTTTACCTATCAAATCAGTAACTATCTCGGCTGGTCCGAGCCCTGCACTATAACAATAACAGTAGAGTAAATTATGACAAAATTCAAACAATGCTTATCATTATTTTCAACATTTTTTAAAATCGGCGCCTTTACAATCGGCGGCGGCTATGCAATGCTGCCGCTGATTCAAAGAGAGGTTGCCGAGAAACGCAAATGGATTGACGAATCGGTTATGCTCGACATTGTGGCAATCGCCGAATCAACTCCCGGACCTATTGCAATAAATATGGCGACGTTTGTGGGCTCTACTCAGGGCGGTATTCTCGGTTCGGCTATGGCAACCCTCGGCGTTGTTCTTCCGTCATTTATTATAATTCTTTTGATTTCGGCTTTGATACGCAACTTCCTCAAATACGAGGG
>JAZSFY010000126.1:0-2202 GCA_045532415.1 Eubacteriales bacterium
TTCCTAAGACCTGGCCTCCGACTTCTCCAGATAATCCAAAAGGTCAACGTCATAATCGGTATTATTATTTAAATATAAGGAAGCCGATTCCCCAATTTCATACCAGCAAAGGTTCCCTGCGCTTACAAACAAGGCGTCCTCATCGGGAATCGGGGCAACCGACGGCTCCTCTGCCGAGCTTTCTTGAAAGCTTTCTTCTTCAGAGCTTTCCTCTCTCGTTTCCTCGAAATCTCCTGCATCCAAGGCAAAAACAGGCATATCCTCTGCCCTTGCCACATCACCGAAAAGACCTCCCGTTCCGCCGATATAAGGAAGCCTTTTCACAATAAAGGGAACCGCCGCCAGCGCCCCGATAAACATTCCGATTGATAAGACAAGACACCCGATTTTCACAAGGGCTTGTCTTTGCTTTACTGTTAATCTTCTTTTCATTTCAATCACATCCTCGGAATAATTATATGCAGAGGATTTTCGAAATATGATTAAGTCCCCAAATATTCGTTAATTTCGTTTATGCCGATTTTATGAACCGCTTGGTTGATCGCGCTCGAAATAAGCCTTGCGTTAACATCGGTTATAACATCGCTTTCCTTTGGGGTAACAAACATATCCCTATCCCTGCCCGAAAGAATGGCTTTTACCGTTTGGGCAAAGCCCTCGTCATATTCTCCCATGTGCTCCTCTAAAATATCATAAGCCAAGGTGGGCCCGTCTACCACCATAGGAACTCCGATAGAAATTACAGGGCAGCCCAAAAGCCCCTTATCAAGAGCAACTCTTTTATTGGAAACCCCAGAGCCGGGGGCTATACCGCTGTCGGAAAGCTGAACCGTAACCCCAAGGCGCGACAACCGTCTTGCCGCAAGTGAATCGATTATAATAACGCATTTGGGCTTTATGGCATCGCAAACGCTTTTTACAATTTCAGCCGATTCGATTCCCGTTTGGGACAAAACTCCCGTTGCAATAGCCGCAAGATTGCCAAAGCCTGCATTATTATAAAGGTCAATATCCAAGGCTTCTATATGACGGGTGACCAAAAGCCGATTGACGGTTTTAGGGCCCAAGGAATCTGCCGTGATTTCAATATTTCCCAAGCCTGCCACAAGTACACATCCAATCTCCTTGGGCATAAGGCTCTTTATCTCTCGGCATAAAACCTCTGACGCCTTGTGCAGCGCCAGCGAATCCGATTGCCAAAGCCTGCCCGAATCAAGGGTTATATATTTCCCTGCCGCTTTTCCCGACCGCTTTTCACCCTCGCCGGGCTTGACGGTTGCCACGGTAACGTTAAAGCCCTCTTTATTTTCATCTTTTATTTCGATGCCCGATTCTTCACCATGTAATTCATGGACTTCTAATGCTAAATCTGTACGTTTTTCAAACATTTTCTCTGTTTCCCATCCGATTTTTTATTAATAATTCCCTAAAATAAAATTTTTATAATTTTTTTCGAAATACCTATTGCAAAATCAAAAAAAGTGTGGTATTATGGTGTGGTTCCAAAAATAAATGGGAGGTTACAAGTGCATGCCTAACATCAAATCTGCTAAAAAGCGTGTAAAGGTTACTGAAACTAAGACACTTCAGAATAAGATGTTCAAGTCCGCTTTGAAAACTTCTGTAAAGAAGTATAAGGCTGCCATTGCCGAAGGCAATAAGGCTCTCGCGGAAAAGACTTATCTTGAAGCTGTCGGCATGGTTGACAGAGCTGTTTCTAAGGGCATTCTTCACAAGAATAATGCCGCTCGTAAGAAGAGCCAGTTCACCAAGCTTCTCAACGGTTTAGCCTAAGTGATAATTTAAGGCGGCGAACCTTATTTGTCGCCTTAAATAAATACGCGGGTGTAGTTCAATGGTAGAATTCCAGCCTTCCAAGCTGGCCGCGCGGGTCCGATTCCCGTCACCCGCTCCAAATTCCACTTTGGCGTAGCTTTTACGCAAAACAATTTAATGTGCCTTTAGCTCAGCTGGATAGAGCAACTGCCTTCTAAGCAGTAGGTTGGGGGTTCGAGTCCCTCAAGGCACGCCATTTATGGTGGCTGTAGCTCAGTTGGTTAGAGTACCAGGTTGTGGCCCTGGGGGTCGCCGGTTCGAGCCCGGTTAGCCACCCCAAAAAAGAACGAAGCAATAGCTTCGTTCTTTTTTTATCCAAGCCGCAGTAGAGGTTCCCCGAAGCGAGCTTGCCGAGCTTTGGGGGTT
>JAZSFY010000209.1:0-6356 GCA_045532415.1 Eubacteriales bacterium
GACAAAACACCGCCGGGAGTACCCTTCAGATCAGGGTGGCCCTGAAGCATGGCGCCAAGCTTATGAAGCTTTATCAATTCTCCTTCGGGGAAGAAGCCCTTCAATGCCAAAGCGGCATAAAGCGCAGGTGCGCAATGTCCTTTGGAGAGAACAAATCTGTCTCTGGATGCCATTTTGGGGTTCTTGGGGTCGATGTTCATTTTGTGAAAATAAAGGTAAGTGACAACCTCGGCAATAGATAATGATCCGCCGGGATGTCCGCTTTTTGCGCCGTAAACCGCTTCGACAGAAAGCTGTCTAACCTTTGCGGCCTTTTCTTTCAGCATGAGAACTGTGTTTCTTTCCATTTTCGAGTTTTCCTTTCGGATTATTAAAGCCCGGCACGATTCAAAGCATCGCTGAAATACTTTGGTCTTGCCGCTTCAAATGATAATTTCTCGCCCGTGATCGGGTGGATAAAAGAGATATATTTTGCGAACAGACATTGACCTTCCATGCCAAGTCTGTATTTAACTGTTCCGTATACCGTGTCACCTGCAACAGGATGACCGATATGCGCCATGTGTACTCTAATTTGGTGGGTACGGCCTGTTTCAAGAGTAAGCTCAAGATGAGTATATTCTCTGCTTTCGCTTAGGACCCGCCAATGAGTTACAGCATTTTTTGAGTTTGCCTCGGTTACCGCCATTTTTTTGCGGTCGGTTTTGTGACGTCCTATGGGAGCATCAACAGTTCCCGATTCTTCCTTCAAATGTCCGCCGATTATGGCTTCGTATTTTCTGGTAAAGGAATGAATCGCAATCTGCTCTGCCAAGCCCTTGTGGGCATCGTCGGTTTTTGCCACAATAAGCAAGCCCGATGTGTCCTTGTCGATTCTGTGAACAATTCCGGGACGTACAACGCCGTTAATAGAGGAAAGCCTGCCCTTGCAATGAAACAGCAAAGCGTTTACCAAGGTGCCGTCGGGGTTTCCTGCAGCAGGGTGAACAACCATGCCTCTCGGCTTGTCCACAACCAAAAGATAATCGTCCTCGTAAACGATATCTATGGGAATATCCTGAGGCACAGCCTCCAATTCCTTTTCGGGAGGAAGATTACAGGTTATCCTGTCGCCTTCGGTTACAAGGAATTTCTTTTCCCGTGTTTTTCCGTTTACCTGAATCAAGCCTTGTGTTATCAAGTCCTGAGCCCTTGAACGGCTTATGTCGAAAAGCTTTGCCGCCGCGGCATCTAATCTTGTGCTTTCGGAAGCAATTTCTTCAAGAACGGTAAATTCATTCATTTTCCTGTGCTTCCTTTTGGCTTTCTTGCCTGGGGATTTCCTGAATATCCTGCTTTTCTGCCTGAAGCCTTTTTTCTACCTTAGGGTCAAAGAAAATTATATAAACGCCAAGCAAAACCGCACCAACGGTTATAAAGCAGTCTGCAACATTAAAAATTGCAAAATCAACAAAATCGCAACGGAAAAAGTCAACAACGTATTCCAATCGGATTCTGTCAATCATGTTTCCTATACCGCCACCCAAAATCATCGCAAGGGAAACATTTAAAAGGGTGTGACGGCGGTATTCTCTTATGAGAAGAAAGATTATAATTGCCATGGAAAGGAAGGACAATACCATGAAAACCCATCTGTTATCGCTTAGCATAGAAAACGCGGCGCCACGGTTTTGAGTATATTTAAGACTCATTACATGGGGGATAAAGTCCTTCACCTCGTAAAGCTCGAAGTTTTCCACAACAAGATATTTTGTTAATTGGTCAGCTATAATTGCAAATACAGCGATTATTGCGGCTAGCATACAGCCTTACGGCAACGGGCACAAAGCTGTTGTCCGTCCTCATCAGCAGTACAATCATCCTTTTGCATCCAGCAGCGAACGCACTTTTCGCCTTCTGCAACAGTAACTGCAACAGAAATACCGCTTTCCTCGTCGGTATATGCGTTTTCGGGAGCGTTACCGTCGGCAAGGGAAGCCTTGCTGACAATAAAGATGTCGGGAAGGATAGCCTCAAATTCCTTAAAGAGGTTAGAAGCCTCGGAATTACCGTTAGGATAAATGGTAATTGCCGCTTCCAAGGATTTACCGATAATCTTTTCGGTTCTTGCAATTTCCAAAGCCTTCATAACGCCGTCACGGAGGTTAAAGAGGGCTTCGTATTTTGCCTCGATTTCGGGGAAGTTATATTTTCCGTCAATCTCGGGCATCTGGTTGCAGAATACACTGTCGGTATCATCAGAATCAACATGGCTGATGAACTTCCAGGTTTCTTCTGCTGTATAGGAAAGAATGGGAGCAAGAAGCCTTGTCAAAGAGCTTGCAATAATATACATAGCGGTCTGAGTGCTTCTGCGGGAAGGATCATTCTTTGCTTCGCAATAAAGTCTGTCCTTGGTGATGTCGATATAAAGCTTGGACATATCAATGGAACAGAAATTGTGAATATCGTGGTAAACAATATGGAACTGATAGCTGTCATAAGCATCGCGAACGCGCTTAACAAGCTTGTTCAAACGGGAAAGCGCCCATTTGTCAATATCGTTCAAGCTTTCGGGAGCAACCATATCGGTGTTGGGGTTAAAATCTGTTTCGGGTGTTCCAAGGTTTGCGAGAAGGATACGCAATGTATTTCTCAGCTTGCGGTAGGATTCCGAAAGCTGCTTGAAGATTTCTTTAGAGCAACGTACGTCTGCATGGTAATCGGAGGATGCTGCCCAAAGACGAACAATATCCGCACCGAAATCTTTAATAAGGTCTGCAGGGTCAACACCGTTACCAAGGCTCTTGTGCATTGCGCGGCCCTGACCGTCAACAACCCAACCGTGTGTCAACACCTGCTTAAAGGGCGCACCCTTGTCAAGAGCACCAACCGATGTAAGAAGGCTGGATTGGAACCAACCGCGGTATTGGTCTGCGCCTTCAAGATATACATCAGCAGGCCAAAGGTCGGGAGTGTCCTTCATGAGGGATGCATAGTGAGTGGAGCCCGAGTCAAACCAACAGTCAAGGGTGTCGGTTTCCTTTTCAAAGCTCTTGCCGTTACAATGAGGGCAGGTGAAGTTTTCGGGAATAAGGGCTTCTGCTTCGCTTTCGAACCATATATTAGAGCCATGCTCGTCAAAGAGCTTGGATATTTTTTCAATAGATTCAGGCGTAGAAACAGGCTTGCCGCAATCCTTGCAATAGAATACGGGAATGGGAAGGCCCCAGCGGCGCTGACGTGAAATACACCAATCGGCTCTTTCACGAATCATGCTGATCATTCTGTCCTCGCCCCAAGCAGGGAACCATTGAACATTTTCAATTGCCTTTACAGCTTGGTCCTTAAAGGATTCAACCGAGCAGAACCATTGGGGAGTTGCACGGAAGATAACCGGCTTTTTGCAACGGTCATGGTGGGGATAGGAGTGCATTATATTTTCAGAAGCGAACAATGCGCCCGATTCTCTCATATCCTCAAGGATAATGGGGTTGGATTCCTCGGTTTTGAGGCCTGCATATTTTCCTGCATAGTCGGTATGCTTGCCATAATCATCAACAGGAACAACAAGGTCCATGCCATAGCGCATACAGGTCTGATAGTCGTCTGCACCAAAGCCGGGAGCTGTATGAACACATCCTGTACCGCTGTCCATAGTAACATATTCTGCATAAACCAAACGGGAGGTTTTGTCGAGGAAGGGGTGGGATGCCAACATATTCTCGAAAAATTCGCCGGGATAGGTGGCAAGAATTTCGTAATTATCAAAGCCGCCTATTTTCATTGTCTTTTCGGCGAGGGCTTCTGCCATAATATAGGTTTCGCCGTTGTCTGCCTTGATAAGCGCATAGCTTTCACGGGGATGCAGACAGATTGCCATATTGCCGGGGAGAGTCCAGATAGTGGTGGTCCAGATAACGAAATATGTGTTTTCAAGGTCAAAGCCTGCAAGCTTGCCCTGATCATCCTTCATTTTAAATTTAACGTACACAGAGGTACAAGCATCGTCGTGATATTCGATGTCAGCTTCGGCAACAGCGGTAGCGCAATAGGGACACCAGGATACAGGCTTAAGACCCTTATAAATATAGCCCTTATCGAACATTGCACCGAAAATCTTAACCTCTTGCGCCTCGAAATGCTTATCCATGGTGCGATAAGGTGCGTCCCAATCGCCCATTACACCAAGACGCTTAAAGCCCGACATTTGCTTTTGGATAAAATCCTCTGCAAAATTCTCGCAGGCTTTTCTGAATTCGGGCACAGACATATCCTTGTTCAGGCTCTTTTTGGACTTTTCGATGGCTCTTTCAATAGGAAGACCATGGTTATCCCAACCGGGAACGTAAGGGGTATAATATCCGCTCATAGCCTTGGATTTTATAATAAAATCCTTAAGAACCTTGTTGAGGGCGTGACCCATGTGGATAAAACCGTTAGAGAAGGGAGGACCGTCGTGCAATACGAACGAGGGCTTGCCTTCGTTCTTTTTAAGCATTTTTTTATAAAGCTGCTTGTCGTTCCAAAACTCCAAGGTTTCGGGCTCCTTTGCAGGAAGGTTTGCCCTCATAGGAAATTCTGTTGCGGGCAGGTTAAGTGTGTCCTTGTAATCTTTCATTATGTTAAACATTGGGCGAATTTAAGAAAATTTCGCCTTCTCCAATCATAAAATCAGGTTTGAATAAAAATATAATTTCTGTGGGGAAAGAATTATTCCTCGCCCATCATAAATTTAAGATATGCATCCTCTGCTTTTTTTGCCTTGGAATCCTGCTTTGCTTTGGGTGCAGCTTCCTTTATGTCTTGAGGAAGCTCGATTGTTTTGGTAGCTTCGGCTGCAGGCTCGGGCGTGGCTTCTTCTGCGGGAGCCTCTGTTGCCAAAAGTTCTGCCTGAGCTTCTTCTTCGATAACGTCGTTCTTAAGCTTAGGCTCTTCGTCCTTAAGCTCGCGAATCTTTTTACGGCGCTCGTGTTCTTCCTCTACCTTTGCCTTAACGTCATTAAAGATGCCTGCAATAAGAACATCATCGTTAGGAAGAACAATATCCTCGATTTCGTTAACGCTAAGATCCTTCAATTCGTTTATGTGCTTTCCGTAAAGCTCATAAAGCTCCTTTTTGAAATCGATTATACGGGTTCTCATAACCCAAGCCTTTTCCTTTTCAGCCTGAAGCTGTTGGCGGAATTCGGCGATAACACCGTCGCAACGGTCCTTGATTGCGCCTGTAATAACATCGGCGCGGTCGTTGGCATCGTTGATTATCTTTTCTGCCATTTTCTGAGCAGAAATAAGGGTGTTACGGATAGATTCCTCCTCGTCCTTAATTTCATCAAGGTTGGTTACAACGATTCTGAGCTTTCTTTCAAGCTCGTTATTTTCGCGGTATGCCTCGGTATATTTTTCAAGGAGAAATTCAAGATATTCGTCTACCTCCTGAGGGTTATATCCCTTGAAGGTTTTTTGAAACTGTTTATTTTTCAGCTCGTGAGGTGCAAGCATTGAAAACATCCTTTCACGGTGATTATATATTTAAAACAATAAATGTGTTTTTCCAAAGTTTGTGCCGTTTGTCACAAAAAGACAGCACGGCTGAAAGCACTACAAGCTTCGTTTTGTTAAAACGAAACCGGTAGTGCATATTGAATGAGTATCAAAACCAAATAGGATGCCATAAGCGAAAAATCAATGGGAGAATCCTCGAAAAAGGAAAATCTCGACAAAAGATTTCTCACAGGGGAAACAACAGGCTCGGTAACAATACTGCTGAATGCCAGAATTTTCGAATCCTCATCGGCAAAAAATCCTGCCAAAGCTCTCACAGCCAGCATCAGCATCATTCCGTTAATGAAAAGCTGAACCGAAGCCATTATAATGAAAATAAATTGGTCCAATCTAAATCAGCTCCGTGGTTTATCGAAAAAGCTCTCTGGGCTTTGCAGGCTGTTCTTCAGCAGCGGTTTCGGATTGCTCGCCGGATACGTCAACATTCTTGGGGGTAACGATATAAGTTGCGTTTGCAACCTTCTTTACCTGACCGTCGATAGCGAAAACAACACCGCAAAGGAAGTCGATAATTCTCTTTGTGGTTTCCTTGTTGGTATCTTCAAGGTTGAGGACAACGGTGCGTCTTGCGAGAAGATGCTCGCCGATAGCGCGAACCTCATCAAATCTTTCGGGCTTGATAACCTTCATTTCCAATGCTGCGCCGGAAGAAATTCCGCCGGTAGCTCTGGAAACAGGGGCAGCCTTGGGAGCAGCAACAGGAGCCGCAGGTGCAGGCTGTTCAACTACTTCCTCGTCATTTTCTTCATATTCTTCGTATTCTTCGTACTCCTCTTCTTCTTTGAAAAGGTTAGTAAATTTGTCCATAAGTC
>JAZSFY010000203.1:0-1642 GCA_045532415.1 Eubacteriales bacterium
CTTTATCTTTATCTTTATCTATATCTATATGGTCGTTTTTTCTTAGGAATTTTCCAGGAACTTCCGGGAACTCCTTTTCTTCTGATTCCTTTTTTCGCTTTTTGTTTTCCTTTTGTTGTCGCTTGCATTCGCGATGATATGCACGGATTGCCTCCAATTCATCAAGGCTTTGAAGGTCGTTCCAGCCTACAATAGAGATTATTCCGTCATTGATTTGGATGTAATCATATTCCTCAAGCAATGCCAACGCCTTCTCCACGCTTTCGGTTGAAAAGCCGCTTTGGGATGCAAGACGGGATGCATTAAAGGGAAGCTTTTCGGTAACCCAAAGCTCGCCGCCACAATTACATTGACCTGCCAGAAGGTTTAGCCTTATCAGAAGGCGCTCGGCTTCGCAGCCGTATTCCTCCTCAATCATACATTTAAACCGCAAGTCATTAAAAAGGCTTACGGGTATTTTTATCCATTTTGCAGATTCTCTCAGCTTCATTAATTCTCCTTTTTTCTGTTGATTAAATTTTCCTAAATCCATTTTATCATACAAGGAGAAAGAGTTCATCCCGACTTTTTCTATGGGATTTTTATGGGATTTTCGTTGGAAAAAGACGGGATGCAAAGAGGTTTTTATTGAAGTATAATATGTATGTCAGGTGCAAACCGTACACCTAAGAAAAAGGAATCCCTTTGCTTTTTCGACAACATTCGACAATTTTTTCCTGATTTTCCCCGATTTTACCCTTAAAGCATTGAAATTAGGTAAAAAGGAAAAGGTTGCCTTGTCTTTTTTCGACAGTATTCGACAAATTTTCCATAATTATCCCCTAAAATCCACCGAAATTAAGTAAAAAGGAAAAGGTTTTCTTGCCTTTTTCGACAGTATTCGACAAATTTCCCCTAAAATAAAGAAAAAAAGGAGAGCTATGGCGAAGATTATTGAGATTCGTGTAAGAAATCGCGTGGCATATTGTGAAAATCACATTATCACCGCCATGAACACAGGGGACTGCATCAGATTTGACTTTGACGAGGAATGGTCCCCCGAAAGCACTACGGCAACGCGCACCGCACGATTTATTTTTGACGGCATTTATCTTGACGTTCCCTTTAACGGCAATATCTGCCCTCTGCCTGCATTTACCAAATACGGCAATATTTTTGTAGGCATTTATTGGGGTGACATTCGCTCTACCACCCCTGCTATGATTACATATTATCCCTCGGCAGAAGGAGAAAGCGACTTCCCTGCCGACCCTCCTAACGAGGTTTACAACCGGATTATTTCACTTCTCGACAGCAAGGTTAACCTTGAAGCCCTAAAGGATGCCGTGAAAGCTGCTATTGAGGAGGCGGATATAATTAATGAATCGGAGGCTTTTTTGACCTTAAGCCCCGATGTTACAAAATATCATCTTGTTTCTTCGGCGGCTGTTGAAATTAATGTAGAGGATTTTTCGGCGTTTCCTCTTGGGTACACAGCCACGATTGTGTTTTTTAACCCTTACAACAGCCCAACCCTTGAAGCCTACCCTATCGAAGCTGATATCCTTAAATCTGTTTCTGACAACGGCATGAGAATTGAGGATTTGAAGATTGGCGCAGGTAACGACGGCGTTATTTTGAATGTTTACAAAAGCACCGAGGA
>JAZSFY010000166.1:0-2245 GCA_045532415.1 Eubacteriales bacterium
GATTTTCTTTCAAAATCGGGCCATGGAGAGGACATATTATTTCAATATCCAATCCCGATGCCTTTTTCAAAAGATTCTGAACCTGTACTCCGTATTTACCAACAATGCCGATATAATATCTTCTTGCTTCACAAGTCCAATCCTCATCTGCATCTAATGCACCGAATTTACCAAATCCGTCTGCCGAGAACAAAACCTTGTCCTTGGAATCGTAGGTAACGATAACCTCGGGCCAATGAACCATGGGAGCTGTTACAAATGTAAGCTCACGTTTTCCGAGATTAAGCTTGTCGCCCTCACCTACAACGATTCTTCTATGGGAAAAATCTGTTCCAAAGAAGTTCTTCATCATAGCAAAGGCTTTTGAAGAAGAAACGATAACTGCCTCGGGATATTCTTGTGTAAATCTAAGGATATTTGCCGAATGGTCGGGCTCCATATGCTGAACGATAAGATAATCGGGCTTTCTTCCTTCTAATGCAGAGGAAAGGTTTTCCAACCATTCCTCCGCAAAATTCTTATCAACGGTATCCATAACAGCGATTTTTTCGTCTGCTATTAAATAGGAATTATAAGCCATTCCGTTGGGAACGATGTATTGACCTTCAAACAAATCGATTTTTCGGTCGTTAACACCAATATATTTAATGCTTTCGGTTATATTCATATAATTTGATTATTCCTGTTCCTTGCTCTTGTAGTGAACGTGAAGCATTTCGTGAACTCTGCCGTTAAGAACGCCTTCATAAAGCTTTTGCATCATGGGGTTATCCTGAGAACGCTTGATTGTGCTTGTACGGTCTGCACGGTAAAGTCCTTCGCCGCGTTTCTTGCGGTGTCTGAAGGAAATATAGGGCTGACCTGCACCGCTTATACATCCGCCGGGACAAGCCATAACCTCAACAAGGTCATAATGCTCTTCACCGCTCTTGATCTTTGCAATAAGATCCTCTGCATTGCCCAATCCGCTAACAACAGCGATATGAAGCTTCTTGTCGCCGTAGGGAATCCATGCTTCCTTAACAGCTTCCATACCGCGTACACCGCTGTAGCTGATTTCGGCCAATGTGGTTCTGGAGCTGTCCTCGGAAACTCTACGCAATACAGCCTCGGTAACACCGCCGGTTACACCAAACAAAAGGGAAGCGCCGGACATTGCGCCAAAGGGCATATCAACGCTTTCGGGCTCCAATTCACGGAATACGATACCCGATTCGCGAATCATCTTTATCAATTCTTGAGTAGTGATAACCGCATCGGTTGCAGGGCCGCATTGCATACGGAATTCTTCTCTTTGAGATTCGAATTTTTTAGCAGTACAAGGCATCAATGCTACGTGGAAATGCTTTGTCTTTCCTTCGGGGAGCTGATCCTTGAAATATTCCTTGATAATAGCCGAGAACATACTCATAGGAGATTTGCAGGTGGAAACATTGGGCATCAATTCAGGATATTTCTTCTCTACAAACTGAACCCAAGCAGGACAGCAGGATGTGAACAAGGGAAGGTTTTCGCCCTTGCTCAAGCGATCCATAAATTCCTTGGTTTCTTCTAAAACAGTCAAATCTGCGCCTGTGCAGGTATCGTAAACTCTGTCGAAGCCCATTCTGTGCAACGCCGCAACGATAATACCCATAGAGTTTTCGCCGTCGCCCAATCCCAATTCCTGAGCAATACCAACTCTGACTGCGGGAGCGATTTCGCAGGTTGCGAATGTATCTCTTCTGTCAATAGCGTTCCAAACCTTGCTTGTGTCATCTCTTACAACAATAGCACCTGTGGGACAAACAGCCGAGCATTGACCGCAGCCAACACAAAGAGATTCCGAAAGAGGAATATCGAAGGCTGTGCTAATGGTAACGTTCGAACCTCTGTGAGCAAAGTCGATTGCGCCAACGCGCTGAACCTCGTTGCATTCTCTTACGCAGTCACCGCAGAGAATACATTTTCCGGGGTCTTTAATAATACAAGGGGAGGATTCATCTTTGGGCATAGCAGAACGGGTATTTTCAAAACGAATTTCGCTTATACCGAACTGTGCTGCAAGGTCCTGAAGCTTACATTTACCGGAATTTGCACAGGTAGTACAATCACGGCAATGCTCAGCCAACAAAAGCTCAAGAATATTTTTGCGGTAACGTCTTAATCTTCCTGTGTTAGTACGAATCTTCATGCCAGGGGCGGGAAGTGTGGAGCAAGCCGCCATAAGTCTGCCTCTTTCGTCCTCAACCATACACATACGGCA
>JAZSFY010000017.1:0-2756 GCA_045532415.1 Eubacteriales bacterium
TCAACCATACACATACGGCAGGCACCGTAAATTGAAAGGTTGCTGTGATAGCAGAATACGGGCATAACTGTGCCTACTTTACTAATAATCTCGAGAAGGTTGCGTTCTCCTTCAATGGCAACGGGAACACCGTCGACCTGCATCATATTTTTAAGTTCCATCGAATCACGCTTCCTCTCTGATAGCTTTAAATTTACAGCTGCCTACGCAGGCACCGCATTTAATACATTTATCCTGGTCGATAACGAAAGGCTTTTTGATTTCGCCCTTAATAGCATTTGCAGGACAGTTTCTTGCACAAAGTGAACAACCCTTACAAATTTCGGGATCGATAACAAATCTGCGAAGCTTACTGCAAGCACCTGCAGGACAACGCTTTTCATAGATGTGAGCTTCATATTCGCTTCTGAAGTTCTGAATAGTGCTGATAACGGGAGAGGGAGCAGTTTTGCCCAATCCGCACAATGCTGTGTTGGTGATAGTGTCAGCCAATTCCTCCAAAAGCTCAATGTCGCCATCTCTGCCCTTGCCGTCAACGATTCTTTCCAAAATTTCAAGCATTCTCTTGGTGCCTTCACGGCAGGGAACACATTTACCGCAGGATTCATTCTGGGTAAAGTTCATAAAGAATCTTGCAACCTCGACCATACAGGTCTTGTCGTCCATAACAACCAATCCGCCGGACCCGATCATTGCGCCAACCTTGCTCAATGAATCGAAATCAAGAGGAACGTCAAGATCTTTTTCTGTAAGACATCCGCCCGAAGGTCCACCTATCTGAACCGCCTTGAATTTCGCATCACCGCGCATACCGCCGCCGATGTCGAAAATTACCTCGCGGAGAGTTGTTCCCATAGGAACCTCTATAAGACCTGTGTTCTTAATAGTACCTGTCAAAGCAAACGCCTTTGTACCGGGGCTGTTTTCGGGACCGATAGAACGGTACCATTCTGCGCCCTTGGTGATTATCATAGGAACGTTTGCATAGGTTTCAACATTGTTAAGGTTGGTAGGCTTATCAAAAAGACCATGCTCAACTGTTCTGGGGGGCTTAACTCTGGGCATACCGCGTTTGCCTTCAATAGAAGCGGACAATGCCGAGCCTTCACCGCAAACAAATGCACCTGCACCGCGGTTAATGTGCATGTTAAAGCTAAAGCCTGTTCCGAGAATGTTTTCTCCCAAAAGACCCATTTCCTCAGCCTGAGCAATAGCGGTACGCAAACGGTCAACTGCCAAGGGATATTCTGCACGAACATAGATATAACCCTCGGTAGAGCCAATAGCAATACCTGCGATAATCATACCTTCTATAAGACGGTGAGGGTCGCCTTCCATAATGGAACGGTCCATAAATGCACCGGGGTCACCTTCGTCACCGTTACAAACTATGTATTTGGGTGTTGCCTCCTGACGGGCGCAGGACTTCCATTTTCTTCCTGCAGGGAATCCGCCGCCTCCGCGTCCGCGAAGATTGGATTCCGAAACCTCATTCAAGATTCCGTCGGGAGTCATATCGAACAAAGCCTTTTCCAAAGCGGCATATCCGCCAACTGCAAGATATCCCTTAATAGAGCCTGCGTTAATGTGACCGCAATGCTCCAATACGGTTCTTGTCTGCTTTTTATAAAAGGGAATCTCATCCTGTCTGCGGAAGATTTCGCCGTTTTGGGAATAAGCCAATCTTTCGATACATTCGCCGTTGATTATGGTTTTTTCAATAATTTCTTCACAATCCTCAGGCTTAACCTTTGTATAAAGCCAGCCCTGAGGCTCGATTCTAACCAAGGGACCCATTTCACAGAATCCATGGCAACCGCTTTTTTTGATACCCACAACATCGTCATGTATCTTTTCCTCTTGAAGCTCAACGGCAACATTAATGCCCTTTGATTCAAGAATGCTTTTAAGGTTATCAAATATTTCCAAGGAACCGCCTGCAACACATCCTGTACCTCCGCAGACGAGAATCTTCTTTGTTTCTCTTGCCAAGGCCTCCTCGCACATTTTGCGAAGGCCGATCAATTCTTCTCTTGAATTCAATCGTTTCATGCTTCCAAAGCCTCCTTTTCAATTTGTGCGCGCAATTCCTTTAAAAGCTCGGTTGCTTTATCGGGAGTCATTGCAGGATAAACAGTTCCGTTTACGGTAATAACGGGAGCAAGACCGCAGGCACCCAAGCAGGAAACTGTTTCAACAGTAAAGTTCAGATCATCTGTTGTGTTCTTTTGACCGGTCAAGCCAAGATCGCTGCGCAAGCGCTCTAATATAGGAATAGAGCCGCGTACGTGACAAGCGGTACCGTCGCAGCAACGGATAACATATTTTCCTTTGGGCTCCAAAGAGAAATTCTCATAAAATGTTGCAACGCCGTAAAGCCTTGCTTCACCAATGCCAATAGCTCTTGCAACATAAGAGAATACTTCTTTCGGGAGATAATGATAATGCTCCTGAATATCCTGAAGTATGGCAATTGTGGAGGATTCATCTTTGGGATAATTCGCCAAAATGCCGTCCACGATAGAAAAATCAAATTTCTGCTTCATTTTTCTTCTACTCTCTTTTCAAAAAATAAAGTGTATTTTTCACTACCTATAATTATATCACGTATATTTAATTTTGTAAATGCCTTTTGTGCATTTTTGTCAATTTATAGATAAATTAATATATTTTCGATGTGAAAATGTTACATTGTTCTTTACAATTTAGAAAAAATATGATATAAGATAAAAAAACAAGGGAAGGAAAGGGAAAAT
>JAZSFY010000307.1:0-2192 GCA_045532415.1 Eubacteriales bacterium
CGCCGTTTTTCAAAACAAAACCGAAGCCTATGGTTGCCAAACCGGGGTCTATTCCCAAAATCAACATAAAAGTAATTATAATACTCCAACATAATCCAATATAATCAGTATATCTTACCATATAATTTTAATTTCGTCAACCGAAATGCCCTTAAAAGAAACAACAAAATGTTAAAAAAATTGAAAACATTTTTGGAAAATACTTGTATTTTTTGTTTGAATGGTTTATTATATGATAAACTATTATGCCGACGGGCAAATTGAAAGGACTATTATTTTATGATGATCGAAAGAGTAAAAACTGTTATTGCAAAGCAATTAAGAATTAATGCTGCTGATATTGCCGACAATGCCGCTATTATCGAGGACCTCGGCGCAGACAGCCTTGATATTGTTGAAATGCTCATGACACTTGAGGATGAAATGAACATAACTATTCCCGATGACGTTAACGGATTGAAGACTGTTAAGGATATTTCCGATTACCTTGAAAATGTTGTCGGCTAAGAAAAAGGCTGTTGTCTTTGACCTTGACGGCACAATAATTGATACTATTGACGATATTGCCGCCGCAGTAAACCGCGCCTTAGAGGCTTTTGGTTATAGCGGTCATACCGTTGCCGAGATAACAAGCTTTTTAGGTAACGGCTCTTTGATGCTTATGCGTCGGGCTTTGGATGTTTGGGATAATGACGACCTTTGCTTTAATGTTCGCGAGCGCTTTCGTGTTGAATATGAAAAGGGTATGTTCGACCAAACCAAGCCTTATGACGGTATAAAGGAGCTTTTGCAGGAGCTTTCTGCCAAAGGAATTGCCACCGCCGTTGTTACAAACAAGGACGATAAATGCGCGGTTCCTATGATAAAGCGTTATTTTGGCGACCTTGTTACCGTCACAAGAGGAGTTCGCTGTGATACCGACAGAAAGCCCAATCCCCAGGTGACGCTTCAGGTTTTGGATAAGCTTGGCGTTTCTCCTGAGGAGGCGTTGTTTGTAGGTGACGGCTCTGCCGATGTTAATGTGGCGAAAAATTGTAATATTCAGCTTATACCCGTAGGGTATGGCTATACTTCCCGGGAAAAATTGGTTGAGCTATGCGGAATCGAACCTGCTCAAAGCGTTACCGAGCTGCGCCGGAAATTATTTGAATACTTTGAATAAAAATACGGCGTATTACATCGACATGGATGTACTGCGCCGTTTTATTATAATTAAAAATTCAGGAGGTCTTTTTCATGGGACTTATTAAGGTTTTGGTTAATACACTTAAGGATTCTGTTTCCTCTGCTGTTGCAGATCAATTCGAGGAATATTTCTACTGTAATTCTCTCGACAACGAAACTCTTGCTGTAAGAGGTACAAAGAAAAATGCCAAGGGCAACAATATGGGAGATGACAATGTTATTTCCAACGGCTCTCTTGTAACAGTTGCTGACGGTCAATGTATGATGATTATTGAGCAGGGCAAGATTGTGGAGGTTTGTGCCGAGCCCGGCGAATATAAGTATGACACATCCACCGAGCCCAGCATTTTCTCGGGTAAGCTTGGCAAAAACATTATTGAAACCTTTAAAACAATGGGCAAGCGCTTTGCTTTTGGCGGCGAAATTCCCAAGGATCAAAGAGTTTATTATTTCAACACAAAGGAATTGATGGACAACAAATTCGGAACACCCAATCCCGTTCCCTTCCGTGTTGTTGACAGTAAAATCGGCTTGGATATCGATGTTTCGGTACGTTGCTCGGGTGTTTATTCCTATAAGATAGCAAACCCCTTGCTTTTCTATACCAATGTTTGCGGTAATTTCCAGGGTACATTTACCCGTGATAAGATTGAAACCCAGCTTAAGACCGAATTTATCAGCGCACTTCAGCCTGCTTTGGGTAGATTGAGTGCATTGGAAATTCGTCCCAGCGCCCTTATCGCTCATAATGCCGAGGTTGAGGAGGCAATGAATACCGAGCTTTCCGCCGAATGGGGCGCAAAGAGAGGTCTTGAGGTTGTAAGCGTTGCCTTCGGTTCGGTAACTCTACCCGATGATGACGCAGAAATGATCAAGCAGGCACAGATGACCGCTATCATGCGCGATCCTACTATGGCTGCCGCTCATCTTACAAAGGCTCAGGGCGAGGCTATGAAGGCTGCGGCAGAAAACGATTCGGGTGCAATGATGGGCTTTATGGGTATGAA
>JAZSFY010000214.1:0-4875 GCA_045532415.1 Eubacteriales bacterium
GGTGCCGATAAGATAAAGGTCTTCGCCTTCAATCTTATACATCATAGCTTCCATTTCGGCAAAGCTCATAACGCCGGTAACAACGTTACTTCTGATCATGAAGGGAGGAATGCAATATTCAAATCCGCGCTGAATCATAAAATCTCTTGCATAGGAGATAACAGCAGAATGAAGCTGTGCAATATCACCTGTGAGATAATAAAAGCCGTTGCCTGCAACCTTTCTTGCGCTGTCAAGGTCCAAGCCGTTAAGCTTTTCAAGGATTTCAGCATGGTAGGGAATTTCAAAATCGGGAACCTTAGGCGCGCCATAACGCTGAACCTCAACATTTTCCTCATCGCTCTTGCCTATGGGAACAGAAGGATCGATAATGTTGGGAATACGCATCATAATAGAGGTGATCTTTTCACCAACCTCCTTTTCTTCAGCAGAAAGAGAATCGATTCTTACGCCGTCCTCAGCAAGCTGACGCTTGATTTCTTCTGCTTCATCACGCTTGCCCTGCGCCATAAGACCGCCGATCATTTTAGAAGCCTTGTTACGCTGAGCACGGAGAGCCTCGACCTCAACCTTGATTTCACGGTTGCGCTTGTCAAGAGCGATAACCTCGTCAACAAGGGGAAGCTTATCATCCTGGAATTTCTTTTTGATGTTCTCGCGAACCAAATCGGGATTTTCTCTTAATACTTTAATATCAATCATTTTTATATATCTCCAATCTTAATCTTCGTTATTGAAAAAATCATTTCCACAAACAGTTTTAAGCAATTCTTCAAGATCCTCTGAGTCTGAGAAGGATATGGTCAGTTTTCCTTTTCCGTCTGCATCCCTGCGTATGCTGGCTTTTCTGCCTAATCTGTCGCAAATATCATTTTCGATTTTTTTGTAGTACGCCTTTGTAACAGCCGATTCCTCGTCAATTTCAGGGGTTTTGTTCTTTTCAAAGGCGGATTTAACATATTGCTCGGTTTGTCTTACAGACATACCGCTTTTAATAACATATTCTGCGTGCTTTAATAGTTCATCTTCATCGCATATCTGAGTAAGGGGAATCAAGGTTCTCGCATGACCGTAGGAAAGCTCGCCTGTTTCGATCAAATTCAAAATACAATCGGGTAGCTTTAAAATTCTCAGTAAATTGGCAACAGCAGTTCTTGATTTTCCAACGCGTTCTGCCGCTTCCTCCTGAGTCAATCCGAACCTTTCCATAAGGTCGCGGTAGCCTCTTGCTTCTTCTGCTGCATTGAGGTTTTCTCTTTGAAGATTTTCTATAAGAGAAAGCTCAGTTGCCAATTTGTCATCAGCCTCATGAATAATAACAGGAATCTCGTTAAGACCTGCTATCTTTGAAGCGCGCCAGCGTCTTTCGCCTGCGATAATCTCATAATAGCCGTTGGATTTTTTTCTTACAGATATAGGCTGTAAAACACCATGCTTGCCGATAGAGTCTGCCAATTCCAATAAAGGAGCTTCGTCAAATTGCTTTCTCGCTTGTCCTCTGTTGGGCTCAATATCGGAAATCTTAAGTGTTGTAATACCCCCCTCTGAAACTTTTTCGTCTATTGCATTGTCGGCAAGAAGGGAATCCAACCCTCTGCCTAAACCTTTTTTAGCCATTCTTTTCTCCCTTGGTTTCACATCTTTGCATAAGCTCAAGCGCCACAGAGGAATATGCGGCTGCGCCCTTTCCGTTTCTGTCGTATTCGGTTATAGCCATTCCGTGACTTGGTGCTTCGCTTATCTTTACACTTCGCGGAATAGGTGTCTTAAATACCTTATCTGCAAAATACTTCTTTATTTCCTCCAAAACTGCCACAGAAAGATTAAGTCTGCCGTCATACATGTTTATCAAAACACCTAATAATTCAAGGTCGGCATTATATAATCTTTTAATTTGCTTAATGGTAGCGGTAAGCTGAGATAAACCCTCTAACGAATAAAATTCGCAGGTTACGGGTATAACAACATACTTTGCCGCCGCTAATGCATTTACAGTAAGCAATCCTAAAGAAGGAGGGCAGTCAATTATTATGTAATCAAATTCATCACTAGCCTCCGAAAGGGAATTTCTAAGCTTGAAGGCTCTGTCTGCTTCGTCAACTAATTCAAGCTCTGCGCCGGTAAGGTTCATGCTTGAAGGGATTACACTAAGGTTCTTGATGTTTGATTTAATAAGAACCTCATTCCATTTCATCTCTCCCACCAGCAATTCATAAACGCTGCCCTTGATAGTTTTCTTTTTAATACCAATTCCGCTTGTCGAATTACCCTGTGGGTCAAAATCTATAAACAATACCTTGCGTCCGCTTCGTGCAAGACACGCGGCTACATTCAAAGCGCTTGTTGTTTTTCCTACTCCGCCCTTTTGGTTGGCAAAGCATATTATCTTTGATTTACTCATTTTGTCCTCAAAATATTTATAATCAAATTATAGTATACCAAAATGATAAAAAAAGTCAATATGAACCAAATATTTTAATCCTATATTTACTTAATTTTTACAATCTAAATTTATTGGAAATTATTGACTTATTGAATAAACTGATATAAAATTAATCTGTAAAATTTCAAAATAGGAGTATGTTTGATTATGGAAAAAATTTTAAATGATCTTGCCGGTATTGTTGTACCCTTGGCAAAGGATTTGGTTGCTGCCGTTCTTGTTTTGGTAATCGGTTTTAAGGTTATCAATTTCTTTGTAAAAAGAATCAAAAGCGGAAAGCTGCTGAAGAATATCGATGCATCTGTTGCCAGCTTTATAGCCAGCTTTGCATCTATTTCTCTTAAAATTGTTGTTATCGTTTCGGTAATCGCTATTTTGGGTGTACCTATGAGCTCTGTTGTTGCTCTTGTTGCTTCTGCAGGTGTTGCAATAGGTCTTGCTGTTCAGGGCGCTCTTTCCAACCTTGTAGGCGGCTTGATGATTCTTTTGTTCAGACCTTTCCGCGTTGGCGATTATGTTGAGGCTCAGTCTGTTGCAGGTACAGTTCGTGAAATCTCGGTTTTCTATACCGTGTTGCTCACACCTGATAACAGAGTTATAACCGTACCTAACGGCGGCCTTACTAATTCGGTTATTACAAATTATTCTGTTGAAGAATACCGCCGCGTAGATATTTCAATCAGCGCTAGCTATGATAACAGCATCGAATCGGTTAAGGAAACTCTCCTTAAGGTTGCTTCTTCCTGCGATAAGGTAATCAACGAGCCTGCGGCACCTATGGCGGTTGCTCTTAATTGCGGTGAAAACGGGGTTAACTATGCTCTCCGTGCTTGGTGTAAGGGTGCCGACTATTGGGATGTTTATTTCGCTTTGACCGAAGGTGTTCGTAATTCCTTTAAGGATTGCGATATCGAAATTCCTTATCCTCAAATGGAAGTTCGCATTAAGAAGGATCAGTAATAATGGAAACTGCAATACAAATTGTTTTTCTTGTTATTATGTCTATTGGCATTCTTGGGCTTCCGTTGTATTTTGTGTTAAATTCCCGTAGAAGGCGTCTGCTGGAGGAATACGAGGAAAACCAATCTAAAGAAAACAAATAATGCAAAAAGCCGAGAGGGAATCAACCTCTCGGCTTTTATAGTGGGATTTATTTGCCTTCAATAGCATCCATAGCATCTGCAATGCAATTTTCAGCTTTATATAATTCTAATGCGGCGCGCTCTCTGTCGCATCCTGTTTTTTCACATATCATGCGAATTGCTCTGTCAACAAGCTTTTGATTGGAGGGTACCATATACGCCATATAATTACCGCGAACTCTGCCAAAACGTATCATAGCGCCTGTTGAAAGCATATTCAAAATCATTTTTTGCGCTGTTCCTGCCTTCATTCTTGTAGAGCCGTTGATAACCTCGGGACCTACTTCTGCAATAATAGGTATATCAACCATCGGGACAAGATCGCTGTTGGAATTACAGGATACGCAAATTGTATATGCACCGCATTCCTTTGCATATTTTATAGCGCCTTTAACGCAATTTGCGCTTCCGCTGGCGCTTATTGCCACTAAAACGTCCTTGGCATTGAAATGACGCTTTTTCATTTCGCCAACACTGCTGTCAAAATCATCCTCGGCAAATTCTCTTGAAGCATAAAGAGCCTCATATCCGCCTGCCATCAATCCCACAACTGTATCCGCGCTCACTCCGTATGTGGGGACACATTCAGAAGCATCCAAAACACCTAATCTTCCCGATGTGCCTGCTCCGCAATAATATATATGTCCGCCTGCCTTTAATGAGTCGGCTAATATATCAATAGCCTTGGCAATTTGGGGAAGGGCAGCTTCAACAGCATAAGCGACCTTTTTGTCCTCGTTATTTATAGCAACGGCAATCTCCATGGCACTCATCTTGTCGATGTTTGCGGTATTGGAATTATAGCTTTCGGTGGTTAATTTTTCATATTGTGACATAAATTTTCACTCCCAAAAAACATTAAAGTTATTTTATCATAACAAAGAAATAATGTCAATGATGCCATATAAATATTTCTAATTCAGGACAAAAAATTTTTAGTTATATTGACAACTATTAGGGTTTATGCTATTATGAATTATAGTAATTTCGCATAGAGGTTTTTTATGGATAAGAAGTTAATTAGTGTTGTAGTTCCTTGCTATAATGAGTCTGCGGCGCTTCCTTATTTTTTTGCAGAATTAGATAAAGTTGTTGCGTCTTTGCCCGATTACGATTTCGAAGCGATATACATTAACGACGGCTCGAAGGATGATACCTTGGATATTATCCGTGCCCGTGCCGAATCTGATAAAATGACACGTTATGTGTCTTTTTCCAGAAACTTTGGAAAAGAGGCAGGTATGCTAAGTCGGAGGCCAAGCGGTCTTAGGAAGACAATACTCAGGAACA
>JAZSFY010000027.1:0-3001 GCA_045532415.1 Eubacteriales bacterium
TTCGGAATGGGTTGCACGGTTAAGACCGCGGGGGTCCTTCTTTTCGCCAAGACCGCCGACGATTGCAAGAAGGTTGCCTGTTTCGGGGTCCATAATACACATTGCGGATTGAGCCTGCATACCGCTTTGGGCAGGCCAATATTCGCTGTTTTCATAAACCTTTTCTGCACATTCCTGAATAACAGGGTCAAGGCAGGTTACGATTTCAAGACCGCCCGAGAACAAAACTCTTGATGCGGTGGCATAGTCATATCCGTATTCCTTCATTAAATCGGCAGTAACGTCATCAAGAACCGTGTCGATATAATAGGAATGGACGGTTGCGGTGTATTCCTCCTCGCTTCCGTCTGCAAGGGTGAGAGGGGTATCATAGGCTTCGTCAAATTCCTCTTGAGTTATCAATTCCTGCTGAAGCATAAGCTTCAAAACAAGGTTTCGACGTTCAAGATTGTTTTTGGGATTGACGATAGGGTCATATTGAATAGGCCATTTACCGATAGATGCAATAGCCGCACATTCGGCAAGAGTCAAATCCTCCAATTCCTTTCCGAAATAGGTTTGTGCCGCAACACGCACACCGTAGGAATTGTGGGAAAGATAGATTGTGTTGAGGTACATTTCCATTATTTCATTTTTGGAATACTTTTCCTCAACATTAAATGCACGGAAGATTTCCTGAATCTTACGCTGCATGGTTGTATCATTTTCACCCGAAACGTTTTTAATAAGCTGTTGGGTAATTGTTGAACCGCCGCCATAGCTTGAGCTTGTAGGAATGAAGAAGTTGTAAATAGCCGATGCGGTTCTGGTCATATCAACGCCTTGGTGGCCGTTGATAATATTTTTGTTTTCCTGAAGGTCGCCAAAGCGCTGGTCCTCTACCGCAATATAAGCGGCAATAAGGTTACGGGGAATATCCTCGTAATCCGCCCAAAGACGGTTTTCCGAGCTTTCCAAGGTGTCCTCATCAAGAAGGATTTCGTTTTCGTTTTGGTCAACATAATATAATGTTGTGGACAAAGCCGAGTCGAACTTAAGGTTATCCAAGCCTGTATAATTAGGGTCAACATAGTTTTTGATGTAAATAACAAACGCCATTACAACAACAGTACCCGTAATTATACCTATCATCAAAACCGTAAGAAGGAAATTCATAAGATATGTGAATATCTTTCTGAACACAAACAAAACGCTTTTTGCTGTGAACTTTGCTGCCTTGAACGCCTTTGATTTCTTTTTTCTTCTGCGGGCAGGCTTTGCAGCTTTGGGTGCTTCGGCTATGGGCTTTTCTTCGGGCTTTTCGGGCTCGAGTGTACCAAAGGTTTTTGTAGCCGTGCTTTGCTCGTTTACAGGCTCTGCCGAATGAGAAAAATCTCTTGTAGCGGCATCAATTCCAATGGCTTGAATAGGCTCCTCTTGAATAACCTCCTGAATTTCCTCCTCTTGAGGAGCATCCTCAGGGAAAAGGTCACTTTCGGTTATTAGAGTAGGTGACTGCTCGTTTGAATTATCATCCTCGGGGAAAAGACCGCTGTCGAGAAAATTGTCATCTTCTGTGCTTGCCGTATTATTTTCCGATAAATCCTTGTCCGACAGACCTTCGTCGGGGAACAAATCGTTTTGAGGAATATCGTTTTCGTTTTCGGGAGTGTTTGGATTTTCCTGCATTTTTTCAAACTCCTTTCTATACGTTGGTTATTTTACTGCTATATTATCATTCCCCATAAGCGCCTTTAATTGCCTTAAAAGGGAATCGGTTATTTTTGCGGTTTTGTCCTTTGCCGCGCGAAGCTTTTTTGTATCCTCGAAATAAACCAAAATTCTTTCGTTACCGGGGATTCTTGATGCCAATCCGATTGCATCGTCAAGATGCTCCATGTTATCCTTGGTTGCCTTAATATAAAGAGATTTCGGCTTTTCGTCGGGACATTCCAGCTTAAGCTTCCTTTTGGGAGCGCCTTCCGCCGCCTCCTCAGGCGTGGAAACAGATTTCAAAAGAAGGGTTACATTTTCGCCTTCCTCCTCACCATAAGCCTCCTTTATTTCGGGATTGCCTGTGAAAACATAAACCTTGTTTTCGACAATTTTGCTTCCGATTTCGGAATACAGAGAGGGAAAAACTATAATTTCTATTTCACCAAACTCGTCTGCCGCTGTTACAAATGCCATTATATCATTTTTTTTGGTAACTTTCGAGCGTTTTTTTGTTACGAGTCCGACATATTTTGTTAAATTATTTTTCTTCAGACTGCCGTCATTAAGCCTTTCGCGAAGCTTTTCGGAATCAAGAGCGTTAATTTCGGTGGCAAGGTCGCGGTAGCCGTCCAGAGGATGCCCCGAGAAATAAAGCCCCGTCATTTCCTTTTCGCCTGCAAGCATATCGCTTTTTTGAAGCTCGGGCAAATCGGATTTTGGAAATTCAAAGGCGGATTCGCTTTCAATAGCCCCTCCGAAAAGACTCATCTGCCCTTCGGCGTTACGGCTTCTGTCGCGGGAAACGGTTTCCAACGCTGTATTCAACCCTGCAAAAAGCCTGCTTCGATAAATTCCGAAGGAGTCCAATGCACCTGCCGAAATCAGGGATTCAAAAGCCTTTGAGCTTCCGAATTGAGCGCATCTGGAGAGAAAATCCTCGATGCTTGAAAATTCACGTCTGTATCTTTCGTTGATTATTTTATCTGCAAAAAGTCCGCCGACATTTTTAATTGCCGCCAGCCCAAATCTTAAATTGCCTCCTACAACCGAAAATCTTCCAAGACTTTCGTTAACATGGGGAGCCAAAACCTTAATGCCCATTCTTTCGCAATCTGCAATATATTTGCCTACCTTATCGGCAGAGCCCATAAATGCATTGAGAAGTGAGCACATATATTCCTTGGGATAATGGCATTTAAGATATGCGGTTCTGTATGCAACAACGGCATAAGCCGCCGCATGGCTTTTGTTAAATGCATATTTTGCAAACTCACTCATTTGCTCGAATATTTCTTCGGCTACCTCT
>JAZSFY010000310.1:0-3187 GCA_045532415.1 Eubacteriales bacterium
TATAAACATCAACAATATTCGAGCCGCCCTCATAATCGTAATTCCAAAAATGAGAGCAAATTTTTTCTCGTGAGAAAACCTTGTTTTTGTTACGGATGAGATATTCAAGAATATCAAATTCCTTTGCTGAAAGTTCGATAAAATTTTCACCGCGGTAAACATTTCTCGAATCGCAATCTACCTTAAGGTCGGCAACCGAAAAAATGTTGCTTGTTCCCCCTGATGAACGTCTTATCATAACGCGAACCCTTGCGAGAAGCTCGTCTGCCGCAAATGGCTTAACCAAATAATCATCTGCGCCTGCATCAAGGCCTGCAACTCTGTCGGCAATGCTGTCCTTTGCAGTAAGAAGCAAAACGGGAGTTTTGTTTTCCTTGGCTCTCATTTCCTTAAGAATATCAATACCCGATTTATTAGGAAGCATAATATCCAACAAAACTGCATCATATTCAGCGCAACGGAGATAATTCTCTGCCTCGTCACCGCTATAACAGCAATCCACAGTATAATGCTCACCCTTAAGCTTTTGGCAAATCAGTTTATTAAGGCTTTTTTCATCCTCTACAACAAGAATCCTCATAATATCCACATCCTTTCAAAACCAATCTACCATAAAACAATTAAAGACAGATTAATTTACAGCTTTGTTCTTATTAAAAAATCAAGAGCGCTACACATATCATTAAAATTATAATCGGTTTTATAATTGAGGTCGTTTCCAATGCTTAGAGAAATATCGGAAAATTCAAACATAGGAATATCATTAATTCCGTCGCCTATTGCAATAAAATCCTCTTTAGCAAATCCTTCTTCTTTAGCAAGAAGCATTAATCCCTCTGCCTTGCTTATGTTTTTGGGAACAAAATCAAAGCATTCCTTTTGAGGATAAATATTCAATTCCGATAAACTGCTCATTTCCTCTTTGATTATTCGGTTGATAATTGTAAAATCGTTTTTATTTCTGCAAAAGGGTGTTACACCGATTTCGTTCGGCTGAAACCAAATGCCTCTGCATCCATTTTCAATTTTACTTTTAATATCAAAAAGCTGTTTTTTTGCAGCTTGGGAATAGCTTTGTAGTATGAATTTTTGAGGCGGAAGTTCGATTCCATATTGAATCACACCGCCGTTTTCACCGATGAATATAGGTGATTCTATGTTAACCTGACGGAACATACCGCAGAGATAATAGGTCGGCTTGCCTGAGCAAATGGCGATTTTATATCCCATTTTCTCTAAAAACCTTAATTTTTCTATGTTTTCCTGTAATATCCCCTTGCCAACCTCCGCAAGAGTGCCGTCAAGGTCAAATACCAAAATCTTATGCATATTTACGTCCCATTAAGTTATTTACCCAATTATACCATTTCGTCAATACAAAAACAAGCCCCGTTTAAACGAGGCTTGTAATATATTTTAGGCTTGAATAGTTCCTGATATAGTTATTACAACAGATGAGGGCGTTACTGTGCATACTCCGGTTACAGGGTCTTGACTAAAGACGGCAGGTGGAATCGTAATACTGTAATCGCTTCCGGGGGAGGGAAGTGTCAGCACGCCGTTTACATATCTGTAATTCTCAGAGGGAATAATATCGCCGTCAACTGTTACGGTTATATCAGTCAACGCAGGCTCGAATCTGTCGGTCAAAACAATGTCGTCTGCCTCAATATTGCCGTAATTGTAAATCGTAATGGTATAGGTTAATGGCTCCCCGCAAATTGCAGGATTGGGGCAAACGTTTTTAACCATTCTTACGTCAGCAAATTCCTCTGCTGTAATAGTGTGGGTCGCAGTTGCAGGCCCCTCACAAGGACAATCGCAATCGAGATTTACGGTTGCTGTGTTGGTGATATATGCTTCTGCCGCACCGCAGGCAAAGGAATTTATTCGGGTAAGATATATTATCTGAGCATTGCCGTTTGCAGGTATCGAGGGAATTGTGAAGGTTAAATTATCCTCGCCTACAACAGCTAAAATAATACTGTTGAAAACACCGTTAATGAATAACTGTGCAGGGCCGATATAGGTTAAGGGTGTTACCGTTGTTCCGTTTGATTCATAAGAGCCTAAATCGTCTGTTACCACGACGCCGTTAACCTGAGCGTTACCGTTGTTGGTTACAGTAATAAGATAGGTTATATCCTGCCCTAATCTGTAAGAATCCGAAAGAGAAGATTTTGTTATCGATAAGGGCCCGTTTAACACAGTCGAGGTAATATTAGAAACGGTTCTTGCGGTAATATTTCCGTATCGGTAATTAAGTGTCGCTTGATTTGTGATTATTGTCGCCATTGCTAAAATTATTCTCCTTTCGGGAGTTTTTCTCTCCCATAACAATCTATGCATACAGAAAAAATTTGTTGCAAAACCAAGAAAATCGAAGTATAATAACTGTATTAATATTTAAGGACAAAACGCTATGACTAAAATACTTTGCTCTACGGGTGCCTTGATTGGGCGTCCAAACGGTAGAGATTATAAAATATTAGGCGAGGTTGCGCCAAAGCTTGCCTGCGACGGATTTGAATTTATGATGTATAGCACATGGTATAATGATATTGATGCTATGCTGGATTATCTTCTTTCCTTGGGTATAAGCTTTCCTATGGTTCATTGCGAAAAGGGTATAGGAGAAACATTAAGCGTCGGTGGAGAGGAAAATTTTCAAAAGGCATATAAAAGCTTCGAGATTAATTGCCAAATTGCAAAAAAGCTTGGCTCAAAGGGAATCGTCCTTCACCTTTGGGGCGGTTTGCCATCGGATAAGCATTTTGACAATAACCTTTCAGCTTTTCCTATTTTGGAGGAAATTGCAAATAAATACGGTATTCAGCTTTTAATAGAAAATGTGGTTTGTAATTGCCATGAGCCTATGGAGCATTTTTCAGAGCTTCGCAATATGTATCCCACAGTAAAATTTGTGTTTGATACAAAAATGGCTGCCTTTCATGATCAGCTCGACCTTATTTATACCGAGGAATATTCCTGGCTTTGGAAAGAAAACCGAATCCTTCATTACCATTTGAATGATTACGCAGGCGGTTATATGGATTGGGCAAATCTGCGTACCCTGCCTATCGGAAAGGGAAAGGTTGATTTTCAACGCTTCTTTGAATATTTCAATAATGTTGCTCGTTCCGATACCGTTACCGTGGAATCAACTGCCTTTGACGAAAAGGGAATA
>JAZSFY010000282.1:0-1541 GCA_045532415.1 Eubacteriales bacterium
TCATAAACGAAATTAAGGTATTCCAAAACCGTCATTTCAAGATAAAGAGGCGGTATTTCGGGCAAAAAGCCAATATCCTTCTTTGCCTTCATAGGCTCCTCGAGGATATCTACGCCGTCTATCTTAACGCTTCCGCTGTCGGCAGAAAGATAGCCGGTTATCATATTTAATGTTGTACTTTTGCCTGCACCGTTAGGGCCCAAAAAGCCCAATATCTCGCCTTCCTCAACCTTAAAGGTAAGACCGTTAACCGCGTGCTTGTCGCCGTAGCTTTTACGAAGTTCTGTGATTTCTACCATCTTTTTTCTCCCGTTTTCGCTTTTGAAGCATTATGCTCCAAAGCTCCCGCAAGGGGGAATGAGTAATTATTCTTTAACTATTTTAATGCCCAATTCGGCAATAGCCTCTGCAGGTACCTCAGCAGGGCAGTCTGTCATCAATTCCTTTGCATTCTGCATTTTGGGGAATGCAACAACATCTCTAAGGCTTGTTGCACCAAGCATCTGCATAACCAATCTGTCCAAGCCGATGCCCATACCGCCGTGAGGAGGTGCGCCGTATCTGAATGCTTCAAGCAAATAGCCGAATTTAACCTGTGCTTCCTCCTTGGAAAGACCCAAAAGGTCGAAAATCTTGGACTGAAGCTCGGGATTTGTAATACGGATAGAACCGCTTGAAAGCTCGATGCCGTTTAAAACAAGGTCATAAGCCTTTGCTCTAACCTTGCCCTTGTCGCTGTCGAGATATTCAAGGCATTCATCCATGGGGCTTGTGAAGGGATGGTGCATTGCCACCCATTCACCGCTTTCGTAATCATATTCAAAGAAGGGCATTTCAACAACCCAAAGGAAATTGAAACCGCTTCTTTCGATATTTAATCTGTTTGCCGCTTCAACACGAAGCTGACCAAGCTGTGTGAGAACCTTATTGTTATCGCTGTCGGCAAGAATAAGGACAACGTCGCCCTTTTCAACATCAGCCTTAGCGTAAATTGCGTTTAATTCGTCCTCGCTCATGAATTTAAGGAAGGAGCCGCTGTCGGTATCTGCTCTCTTGGACCAAGCCAAGCCCTTTGCACCGCAGCCCTTTGCATATTCCTCCAGCTTTGTAATATCCTTTCTCGAAAGCTTGTCTGCACAGCCCTTAAGGTTGATAGCGCGGACGCTTCCGCCTGCTTCAATAGCATTGGCGAAAACAGAAAAACCGCAGCCCTTCAAAACGTCGGAAAGGTCGACAATTTCCATGCCGAATCTCAAATCGGGCTTGTCGGAGCCGAAGCGCTCCATACATTCCTTATAGGTATATCTGGGAAGGGGAGTAGGGATGTCAACACCCATACAATCCTTGAAAATATGCTTAATCAAGCCTTCGCCGACAGCCAAAACGTCGTCTGTGTCAACAAAGCTCATTTCCATATCAATCTGAGTAAATTCAGGCTGTCTGTCAGCGCGAAGGACCTCATCGCGGAAGCAGCGTGCTATCTGGAAATATTTATCAAAGCCTGCAACCATAGAAAGCTGCTTGTAAAGCTGAGGAGATTG
>JAZSFY010000309.1:0-2049 GCA_045532415.1 Eubacteriales bacterium
GTGTGGCTGTCTCAGATGATAATCCGCAATATTGCCCCTGTGCGGTCAACAAGCATACCTTGGCAAGATTTAAGGTTTTGGCATTTTTCTGTATTTCGGATAATGCAGGTTCGGGTATACATCAAAGGAGTTCTGCCATAGCCGATATATTCAAGAGCGCTTTGGCTTCCTTTTGCAAACGTTCCTTCGGTTTCGGGAGAAAGCATAATAGAGGAAAATGGATATTTATCAAGCATTTCAATGGTTTCGCGGTTAACAACGTTAAAGGCATAATCCCCGTGAAGATAAAATCCCTCGCAAAGGTCCGCCTGATAAAAATTGGAAATTGCAGCGTGGCTTATTCCGAATTTTTTCGCTTCTTTTAATTGTTTTTTAACCTCATCCAATTCCTTTAAGAACACCGAACGGGGCAAAATTGCCGAAATCTTTTCCTTATAGGGAGAAAAGCGTTGGTCACAGCAAAAGCGCAAGGGGACATCGATTCTTACAGCCTTTTCTCCATATTGTGCAAGAAATTCCTTTGAGGGCATTCTTCCCTCAAAACGGAGCACAAACCCCTTTTGGAATTTGGGATGAAGTGTCTTTTCGTTATCACGTTGGGGAAGAACCATAGGCTCAGGGAAAATTTGCTCTCTTATAGGACGTTTTTCCGCCTTTTGAAGCTTGATAGGCTTCATGCTTGCCTGCTTATCTGCCTCTCGGCGGATTCCGAACATATCAACATTGATTTTAGAATTAAAATAACCGTCTGTAAATCCCGAACGGGAGAAAATATCCGCAAGGTATTTCATTTCCCTATCTGTTGCATTCCGCTTTTCGTCAATCAAACGGCGGTAAACCGATGTAACAGCGCCGACATAATCGGGACTTTTCATTCTTCCCTCGATTTTAAGGCTGGTTACACCCATTTGGCAAATTTCCTTAATATGGTTTGCCAGACACATATCCTTAACCGAAAGAGGATATTTATTTGTGCCCTTATATGGCAAACGGCAGGGCTGGGCGCATTGACCGCGGTTGCCCGAACGGTTTCCGATAACCGAGCTCATCAGGCATCCGCCGCTTTCGCTTACACAGATTGCCCCGTGAACGAAAATCTCGGTTTCCAAGCCTGTTTCCACAAATGCCTTTATGTCCTCCTTTGGCAATTCTCTTGCCAAAACTGCACGGGTAAAGCCAAGGCTTTTTAGAAATTCAGCATCAAGGCAGGAATGGATTCTCATTTGTGTGCTTGCATGAAGGGCAAGGTCGGGAAATTCATTGCGAATCGTCGCCGCCAAGCCAAGGTCTTGAATTATCAAGGCATCGGGCTTTACGGATTTTGCAAGAAATTCAACATAATCAAGGACCGATTTCATTTCTCGGTCATATATTAAGGTATTGAGAGTAATATGCAAGCCTACATTGGAATCACGGCAAAGCTCCCCTGCATGGATAAGATTCTTTTCGTCAAAATTAGAGGCGTTGATTCTGGCATTAAACGCGCTACCTCCCAAAAAAACCTCATCTGCACCGGCATTTATCGCCGCCTTTAAGGCATTCATGCTCCCTGCAGGAGCCAAAAGCAATGGCATTTCAAACTCACATCCTTAACCTAGACTATCGTAATTATACATGATTTACATACTTTTTGCAACATTATTTAACATATACAGACACAAATTGCTATTGAAAAGATATTTAAAATGTGATAGAATTAATCGAATATACTCTTTTGAAATTTTATGGAGGAAAAAGCATGATAGCTAACCCTACATTTATCGAAAACGAAGGCGGCCGCCAGAACGGTTATGACCTTTTTTCCCGTCTTCTTAAGGACAGAATAATTCTCCTTTTCAACGAAATAAACGACGATTTGGCTTGCAGTATCGTGGGTCAGCTTCTTTTCCTTGAAGCACAGGATCCCGAAAAGGATATTACAATTTATATAAATTCTCCCGGCGGAAGCTGTTCCGCAGGATTTGCGATTTATGATACCATGAGAAGCATTAAATGCGATGTTTCCACAGTTTGCGTAGGATCTGCCTGCAGTATGGGCGCATTTCTTCT
>JAZSFY010000016.1:0-1596 GCA_045532415.1 Eubacteriales bacterium
TGACAAGGAAAAGAATATTTTCCGTCAAACCCATTTGTCGGGTAACGGCAGACGTGAAAACGATGCCGAGCATGCATGGCACATGGCGATAATGGCGTTTCTCCTTCAGGAGTATTCCAACGAAAAAATAGATATTTTAAAGGTTATAATGATGTGCCTAATCCATGATGTGGTTGAGATTGATGCAGGGGACACCTATGCTTATGATACCCAAGGTCAGAAAACCCAAAAGGAAAGGGAGGAAATGGCAAAGGAAAGGATATATTCTCTTTTGCCCAATGACCAAAAGGAAAAGCTTGTGGCTTTGTTTGACGAATTTGAAGAATATGAAACTCCTGAAGCCAAATTTGCCCATGCAATGGATAATTTCCAGCCATTGCTGTTGAATAATAGTAACAACGGCGGCGATTGGCGCACCAATAAGATTTCCGCAGGGCAGGTTTATGTAAGACAGTCAAAAACAAAGGAAGGCTCCCATGCTTTGTTTGAGGTAACCGATAATATTATCCGAGAAAATATCAAAAAGGGAGCAATACTTCCGTAAATGTCAAGGAGGATGAAAAATGCCTTTTGAAATAGTAAGAAACGATATAACCAAAATGAAGGTTGATGCAATAGTCAATGCCGCCAATTCAACCTTGCTTGGGGGAGGCGGTGTAGACGGCGCAATACATAAAGCCGCAGGCGAAAAGCTTTTGGAGGAATGTAAAGGTCTTGGTGGCTGTAAAACCGGCGAAGCAAAAATCACCTTGGGATATAACCTTCCCTCAAAATATGTTATACACACAGTAGGCCCTGTTTGGTATGGAGGCTTCCGCAGAGAAAAGCAATATCTCGAATCCTGCTATAAATCGTCATTGGAGCTTGCAAGGGAATATAAATGCGAAACAGTTGCCTTTCCCTTAATCTCCTCAGGTGTTTTCGGCTATCCTAAGGATAAGGCATTGAAGGTTGCAATGGATGTGATTCAGGATTTCCTTCTTGAAAACGACATGACGGTTTATCTTGTAATTTTCGATAAGCAATCCTTTAAAATCAGCGAAAAGCTGTTTTCGGATATTGCTCAGTATATCGATGACAGATATGCCGATGCTTATGTAGAGCATCGCCGTGCGGCAAGAATGATAGCTCCCAAAGCATCCTGCGGAATGTACGATTGCGCTCCCGTTGAATCCCTTGATTTGTTTGAATCTCTGGATTCAAAATTACAATGCATCGACGAAAGCTTTTCCCAAATGCTTCTACGTAAAATCGACGAAAAGGGAATGACCGATGCCCAATGCTATAAAAAGGCAAACATTGACCGCAAGCTCTTTTCAAAAATCCGAAGCGATGTTAACTATAAGCCCAGCAAGCCCACGGCAATCGCCTTTGCCATAGCCTTGGAGCTTGATTTGAAAGAAACCGAGGATTTGCTTAGAAAGGCAGGCTTTGCCCTTTCCCACAGTAATAAATTCGATATAATCATCGAATATTTTATAAGTAAAAAGAATTATAATATCTTTGAAATTAATGAAGCACTTTTCGCCTTTGACCAAAGTCTTTTAGGCGGATAAATGTCGCTTTCCATGCGACCAAACCTCTCTTTTATAGGTG
>JAZSFY010000150.1:0-4819 GCA_045532415.1 Eubacteriales bacterium
GCGTATTAAAAAGCTTGCTCTTGGTAAATGTGAGAATATTTATCTGGGCGAGCCCAAAAGATATTTGTCCGATTCTATCGCTTTTATCGAACGAAATCTATGGAAAAAGGGATTTCGTCATATTCCCGATAACGACGGTTCTGTAAAGCTTATCAGCGCAAAGAATCGTTTTGACGAAGTTGAAGCCGCCGCTTCCGAAATCCTCGATTTTGTACGTCAAGGCGGAAGATATAAGGATATAACCCTCTTAACAGGAAACCCTGATAATTACCGTCCTATTGTGGATTCTGTCTTTTCACGTGCAGGAATCCCTTGCTATATGTCCTCCAAGGAGCCATTGTATGCAAAGCCGCTTTTCGCCTTTTTGCTTTCAAGTCTTGGGGTAGTAAACGAGGATTTTTCCTTAAAAAGCATGAAACGTTATATCAAAAGTGGTTTTACTCAGCTTAATATATCCGAATCCGATGCTATACTTAATTATGCATCCTCATGGAATTTAAGAGGTAAGGCGTGGTATTCGGATGAGGATTGGACTCTTGACCCCGAAGGCTACCGCGAAGGTGACCTTACTCCCAGAGGTGCCAAGCTTTTGGCTCTTGCAAATAAGGCAAGAAATAAAATAGTTCCTTCGCTTTCCGCCTTAAAGGAAACACTTTCTCAAAAGCCTTTGACCGTTTCAAAGGGTATAAGAGCATTGTATGCTCATTTAATGGAAATGGAAGCAGACGAGCGTCTGCGCGAAAATTCCGAAAGATATCTAAAGCAGGGGGACCGGGAGGGAAGCGAAAGAGAAATCCAGCTTTGGAAGCTTTTGATAAATATATTCAATCAGCTTGATTCGGTATGCGGTAATAGGGAAGTCACTCCCAAACGTCTGCAATCATTAATCAAGCTTATGTGCGATTGCTATTCCTTAGGAGCAATACCTGCCTCTGCCGATTCTGTAACATTTGGCGATGCATCCCTTATACGCGCAGGCAACAGCAGAATGGTTTTGGTTTTAGGTGTTTGCGACGGCGAATTTCCTGCATCAACCTCCACAGGCTTCTTTGACCGTGACGAGGCGGTTGCTTTAGAGGGTGCAGGTCTGCTTTTGGCTGATAATATGGACAAGCAGTTAAATACATCACGCTTTGCAGTTTATTCTGCATTAAGCGCTCCCAAAGAAAAATTGGTATTGCTTTCTCCGCGAAGCGAAATTTCGGGCGGCGAGCTTCGTCCGTCCACAGCATGGCTTTCTGTAAAGCAGATGCTTCCTAATGTAGAGGAGCAGGATTTTGATGTTAATAACACCTTCTATTCTCCCCAAACTATTGCGGCTAATTTTTCTTATCTTGAAAAGGGAATTTTGAAGGATTCTATCGAAAATGCGTTGATTTCCAATAATTTACCCTTCTTTAGGGATGCACCTCAGGTTTGTATAAGCGATTCAAGAATAGATTTCAATAAGGATATTCTTAATCTTTCGCCTTCAAAGTTTGAAAAATACAACCTTTGTCCCTTTTCCTTCTTCGGAAGCTATCTTTTGGAGCTGAAGGAAAAAAAGCAGAACGAATTTTCAATGCCTGAAATAGGCAATTTCGTTCATAAAATATTAGATTCCTTTATGAGGGAATGTGTTTCTACGGGAAGCTTCAAAGCGCCCGACCAAAATGAGCGCAGGGCTATAATCTCCAAATTGGCAGATGAATATTTCCTTAGTGTTATCGGAAAAGAAGCCGAAAACGATAAAAAATTCATGCATACTTATGGCAACATGATAAAAACTATTGATTTTGTAGCCGAAAACCTCTGCAATGAATTTTCACAAAGCAAATTTGTTCCCTCGGGATTTGAATTTAAAATAGGTCTTACAAGGGAGCCTGATATTCCTGCAATACAATATGATGTTGACGGCAAAAAAGTATTCCTCAGAGGCTCTATTGACCGAGTTGATACCTATGAGGAAAACGGTGTAAAATATGTTCGCGTAATAGACTATAAAACCTATTCGAAAACCTTTTCTGCAGATTTGGTTGCCAATGGTATTGATACCCAGCTTCTTCACTATCTTTTCGCATATTGCGAAAAAACCGATTCCAAGCCTGCAGGAGCCTTGTATTATACTGTTGCGTTGCCTAATGTTCAGATAACAGGCAGAGAATCTCCCGAAAAGATTCAGAAGCTTATAGCAAAAAGCGTTTCGAGAAGCGGAATAATCCTTGAAAATACCGACATTGCCTATGCGATGAGCCCCGATTTTTCATTCATTCCTGTTTCAAAGAATAATGACGGCTCTTTTTCAAAGCGTTGTAACAATCTTGTTACCGAGGAAGGCTTTAATGACCTTTCCGAAAGCCTTAGGAACAATGTAGAATCTCTGGCGAAGGAGGTATTCTGCGGAAATATGGATATTGCACCTAACGATATGGACGGTAAGGCAGAGCCCTGTAAATATTGTTCCCTTGCCGACCTTTGCAGAAGCGGCAGAAGGAGAGAGGAGGATGATGACGATGAAATTCACAACGAGTCAGAGTAATGCTGTTAATATATCTGATAAAACTCTCCTTGTCAGCGCAGGCGCAGGAAGCGGTAAAACAACTGTTTTAACTCACAGGCTTATTGATAGAATCAAAAATGGCGGTGATATTCGCCGTTTCCTTGTTGTTACCTTCATGAAGGCTGCGGCTTCGGATATTAAAAGAAAGCTTTATGATGAGCTTTTAAAGGAATTTGCAAATAATCCCGAGGATACTCATCTTTTCAAGCAGAGTAATCTAATAAGCGAAGCAAATATATGCACTATTTCGGCGTATTGCCTTGCTCTTGTAAAGGAGAATTTTTCGGTTCTCGGAATCTCTCCCCGTGTACGTGTTATTGACGAAACCGAATCTGCCATGCTTCTTCACAATTCCGCTGATGAATTAATTTCAAAGGGCTATGATGAGGAATCGCCTTCCTTTCTTCTCCTTGCAGATAATTTTACGGGAGATAAAAACGATTCCCCCTTGGCAGATTCTATGATAAAGCTTTATAATTCTCTCCGCGTTACCTTGGATTATGAAAAAATGCTTGTTGATTGCGAAAATGAACTTCGAAAAGAGGCAGGTATTACCCGTTCGAAAGGCTTTTTTGCTTCCGAAATGGGCAAGGAAATGCAATCGCGCTTAAAAAGCTTTTATGATGAGCTTTATGCAAATGCAAATTCACTTTATGAATATGCAGCCAATGTGGCAGAGGAGGATAAATATCTTGCTCCAATCGGTCGCTTTCTTACAGCAATAGAAAATGTCCGCGATTCGGTCGAGACAAATTATGTAAACTATTGCGCTGTTGCAGAGGCATCCTTAAAGCCTATAACTCTTGCCAGAAGCGGATGTGATGCCGATTCAAGAAAGATTATTTCGGAATGGAAATCCAAAATTGTAAAAACCGAAAAGGACCTTTATGAACGCTATTGCCGCGGAAACGAGGATTTTGTTGCCGAAAGCTTTGAGCAATCGGCTGATATAGTTTCTGCGGTGAGAGAATTTATATGTGACCTTGATAAAAAATACAAGGCGTTAAAAGCCGAAATATCAGCATTGGATTATTCTGATTTTGAAGCAAAAGCATTGGAATTGCTTGAAACAGCCGATGCCGACGGCAATCGTATTCCCACAGAGCTTTGCTTGAAAAAGCAGCAAAGCTTTGATGAAATACTTATTGACGAATATCAGGACGTCAACCCTATGCAGGACAGAATATTTACTTTGCTCTCAGGTGACAGCTACCGTTTTATGGTTGGCGACGTAAAGCAAAGTATCTATCGCTTCCGTAATGCATATCCCGATATTTTCATTAATTATAAAGAAAGCTTTCCCGATGCAGTTGATTCCCACAATAGCAAAAACGGAAGAATATTCCTTCGGGAGAACTTCCGTTGCTCTCAAAATGTAATTGATTATGTAAACCATGTGTTTCTGTCGGTAACCGAGGGAACGCCATATTATCGTGAATATGACGGTGAATGGCTTATTCATGCATCCGATAAAATCGAATTGAATCATCCTGTAGTAGTTGCAATTTCGGATAAGGAAAAGGGAAAATCAAAGGAATCCCGACAAAGTGAGGCTGAATATATAGCCAAGGAAATACGCGACCTTGTTTATAATCAGGTTTCCGATGAGGGCAAGCCTTATAAATTCTCGGATGTTGCTGTTATGCTGGGGGCAATGAAGGGATATTCAATCGAATACGAAAAGGCATTCCGCAAATACGGAATACCTTATAAAACCGAAACAAGCGAAAACTTTCTCGAAAACCCAGATATAAGGCTGGCTGTTTCGGCATTAAAGGCAATCGACGACCCCACAGACGATATTTCTCTCTGCTCGCTTATGCGAAGCCCCATTTGTAATTTCGATTCAAATGACCTTTACCGTATAAGAACGAGAATTAAGGATACCAGCTTTTGGAATGCTGTGTCGCATTTTGCATTTCCCGAAAGAAAAAGGACAAAAACAGGCAAATTCAGATTTACATCACGTTACGGCAGAAAAACCTTATGTGCAAGATGCCGTAATTTTGTAAAGAGAATCACCCTATGGCGCAGTCAAAGCTCGGGCGTGCCCTGTCAAGACTTCCTGAAAAGCTTTTTTGCGTCCTCGGGTATGCTTGATATAGCCACAGCCTCGGGAACCCGTGAAAGCCTGCTTCTACTTTTTGAATACGCACGGAAATATGAAATAGCATCAAATCATGGTCTTTCGGGATTTCTCGATTATATTTCCGAGCTTTCCAAAGGCGGCAAGGAAATTTCAGATGCCGCAAGATTTGGAGATGAGGATGCAGTTTCATT
>JAZSFY010000264.1:0-6292 GCA_045532415.1 Eubacteriales bacterium
CCACCGTATCCTTCAATGTTGATGTTATGAAGGCTTATGAGCTTTTTTATAATACTGTTGAGGAATCCAAGGATGTATTTGTTAAAGAATCTGACTATGAGCAATACCTAAATAAAATTGAGGATTCCATTGACGGTCTTAGGAAAGAGAAATACGATATCAGATTTATCATAGATATTGTTATTGAGAACAGTTATATCATTGATGTAAACGGCAAACTGTTTTATGCAAACAATTCCCCTATCGATGACCAAAGACGTTCATACACATATAGTTTTGAAGCCGAAATTAATGATATCGGTGAGGCTGAAATTGACAGCGAGGTTATAGAACAGTTTAACAAGCGCAAGAAAAAGCTTGGCGACCGTGATGAGATTTATTGGGATGCCGCAGGTCATTATTATTTCGAGCATTACAAGAGAGTTTACATAGATTGGACGCCTGTAAATCCGTAATTTCCCAAAAGCCTTACGTAGCTACATAGAAAAAATCAGGAGCAAAAAGCTCCTGATTTTTTTTATTTACAACAATTAGTTATAGCAGGTTGCGATAAAGTCATCAATACCGGAATTGTAAACATTCTGTCTCTTTTCGAAGTGAGAAACGATACCTGTGCTCTTAGCAAGGAAGAGGTCGGTATAGAAATACAATGTACCGGTGGATGCATCACCAAAGTTGAATACTGCGCCCATATCGTAAATCTTGTTGTTGAAGATGATTTCCAACATATCGCGGGATTCCTGGTCTTCAAAGCGCTTCAAGGTAAGGGTACGATCGTAGTATTCGGGAGTTACAACCTGTTTGCCGAAGTATGCCATTGCTTCGAGAGCATAGCAGGTAACATCGAGGTTTTCAACATTGGTAACGGGAACAGCAATAGCAGAATAGTGGTAAACCTGAATAGAGGTTGTATACTGCTCCTGAAGCTCATTTCTCTTAGGCATGGGAAGGATACCGTAAGGAATTTCAGCTTCACGCATTACAGCCTGACCAACGGTGCCGAGCTGAGAAGGCATGAAGAGAGCATTACCTGCAGCGAAGATTTGACGCTTCTGCTGATATACGTTACCGCCCTGTGCGGAGAAGAAGTCTGCAACACCAACATTCTGCTCGTCAAGCATGATGTCTGCAAGGTTGTTGAAGGTTGTAACGTTTTCCTGTTCGCTGATACGAAGAACGGGAACGTCGCCTGTGTTGTCAACAAGGATCTGCTCGCAGCCCTGCATGAAGAGGTAGAAGTCATAGGACTGTGCTACCATACCCCATTGGTCGCCGTCAGCCTCAAGTGCGCCTACATAGTCCTTTTCAGCGCCGGAGGTTTTGCTAACGGTCTGAAGCATTTCGTACATTTTGTCGAGAGTCCATTTACCATCTCTAACCAAATCGTAGATGGTATCGTAGTCGCCGAGAGTAGCAGAAAGAGCAGCATTTGTCTTGAACATATCCTTGTTGAAGAACATTGCCCAAGTAGCTTCGTCATCTTCTACAACAGCGTCGCCTGCAAGGAAATAAACCTTATCATTAACAGCAAGGTCCTCGATAAGATCGCGGTCCCACCAAGCCTGGTCAAGGTGGAGATAGCCGTTATCGATAGAATTGAAGTCATAGATACAATCCTCTGTGATGAGAGATGTCATCCAGTTAAGAGGGTTGATAATAACGTCATATTCGTGAAGGCCAGCCTGAACAGAATTCTTAATAAGGCCGATAGGGTCTTGATCGGATGTGGGAATGTAAGCTTCGATCTTAATACCGAATTTTTCTTCGATCAATGCGTTTCTTTCAAAGAAAGCGTCGCTTACAGCTTCATCAATCTTTTCCTCGGGAGCGATCTGTGCTGTGTGGTATGCAAATTCGCCGTTATAGCCAAGGATGGTTACCTTAGCGTCGCCCCAGTCTTTTGCTTCGTTAAGGAAGCCTGCAATATCGCCGCCTGCACCGCTTGTGCCGGAGGTTTCTTCGTCCTGAGCGCAAGCAACAAGGAGAGCAGAGGATGCCACAAAGACAAGGCAAAGAAGGATGGATGCGATTCTTTTTAGCATAAATTCACCTCATAAAAATTTTTAACAATCAATTATATCATGCACAATTTTGTCTGTCAAGGTCGAAGGATTATTTCGCCATTATGCCCGATTACAGCATATTACGACAGAGAAATTTGGTAAAATCAGAAAAAAAGGATTAATGAAATAAATGCATAATTTACGAAAGGATTGTATAAATGGAGATAAAAAGCGAAAAGCGGCAAAGAGAAACAGTCGCATACATTTACGGTGAAATTGACCACCACAATGCCAAGGCGGCAAGAGAAAATCTCGACCGTATTATTGAGGAGGACCAGCCTGTTATTTTCGGTCTTGACCTTTCGGGGGTTAGCTTTTGTGATTCGTCGGGATTGGGATTGGTTATGGGCAGAATGAGAAAATGCGCCTCTGTCGGAAGCACATTGGTGGTTAAAAATCCATCTGCGGCGGCATACAAGATATTGGAAATTGCAGGCATGGACAAGATATTGAAAATCGAAAGAGGATGAAAAAATGACCGACAAGATTATAAACTCAATGAAAACCGAATTTGTTGCAAAAAGCATAAACGAGGGGTATGCAAGGACGGCTGTTGCCGCCTTTGCCGCCCAATGTGACCCAAGCATCGGAGTTATTGCCGACATAAAAACAGTTGTCAGCGAGGCTGTTACAAATTCAATCGTGCATGGATACGCCGATGCCGAGGACAAAAATCAATGCTTTATATACATACAATGCAGGCTGACCGACAAGGGCAGGCTGACCATTAAAATCAAGGACAAAGGCAAAGGCATCGATGACGTTAAGGCGGCAATGCAGCCTCTTTACACAACCGACACAGACGGCGAAAGAAGCGGCATGGGATTTACTATAATGGAAAGCTTTACAGACAGCATTAAGGTTAGGTCTAAAAAAGGAAAAGGAACCATTGTTATACTTGAAAAGAGGTTAAACGGAAGGTGAGCGACACAAAAACCGTCCTTATTGCCAATGCCAAGAACGGCGATTCGGAGGCTTTGGCAAGGCTTGTTGAGGAAAACACAGGGCTTGTGCGCTCCATTGCCATTCGTTTTATGGGACGGGGTGTTGATTACGAGGACCTTTGCCAAATTGGTCACATCGGCATGATAAAGGCAATCCGCAATTTCGATTTGGAGCGCGGAACCGCCTTTTCTACCTATGCAGTTCCATTAATAATCGGAGAGATAAAGCGATTTCTTCGGGATGACGGAGAAATCAAGATTGGGCGTGAAATTAAGCGTCGGGCGGCTGTTATTATGTCGGCAAAGGAGAAATTTGTAGGGGACAACATTCGAGAGCCGACGGTTTCCGAGCTTGCAAGCCTTTGCGGTTTTTCCGAGGAGGAGATTGTTGAAAGCCTTAATGCCGCTACCCCTACCCTTTCCCTTTCAGAGGCTATAGGTGAGGACAGCACTTTGGAGGACCTTTTAGGGGTTGACTTCACCAACGAGCTGAACGAAAAAATCGCCTTGAAGCAGGCGATAGAGGGATTGGAAACACAAGAAAAGGAAATTATTTTGCTGAGGTATTACAAAAACCTTACCCAAACCGAGGCAGGCAGGCTTTTGGGGCTTACCCAAGTGACGGTTTCACGAAAGGAAGCCAAGGCTTTAGAGAAGCTAAAAAAGGCTTTGGTTTAGGAATATTTTGCATAACGAAAACGGCGGTCGATTTGACCGCCGTTTTTGTATGGTTATTAGTTTGTAGTACCTGTGAAAATCATTCTTTTAAGCATAAGATAGTCAACAGCGGTGAGCTTGCCGTCGCCGTTTATATCAGCACGGGGCACATAGTCGCCAAAGCTCTCGGCATAAGTGTCATCAGAGCCGCTTAATATTATAGCCTTAAGGAAGAAATAATCCAATGCAGACGCTTGGTAATCGCCGTTTACATCGCCCAATACTGTTGAAGGCGGTGTATAGGGAGGATTGGAAGCATTTTCTATAGAAGAATAGTATACATCAATATTCTCGGCAGAAGCAACATCCGATTTGTTTACTTCAATCATAATATGAGTATACTGCAAAACAGGCTGTACGAAATAATTATCATAAACGCTTTTAATTACAATTCCCCTTTCGTCCGCGAAAACATTGGTCACATCGTAATAATAAGGAGAATCGGAATTGCAAATATAAATTGCTATCAGGGATTTTGTTTCAAAAAATCCTTCATCTATTGCAGACAAATAAGCATCAAATTCCTCGGTTAAAGCATTTGCGTTTTCTAATTCTGCATAAAATTCATCAAGCTGACCCTTGCTTTCAATATAAATTGCAGAATTGTTTTCCTTCTCAACTCCGCTAAATCCGGCAAAAACATTGTCTTCAAAGGGTATTTCGGTATCATATCTATCGCTTGCAATATGTCTTGAAATTTCAACATCCTTAACGTCGGAAGCATCAACCTCTGCAACAAGCAAATGACCTTGTACAGAATCGTCGGCGCCTTCGATATGGTCGTATCTTAGGGTAACGGTAGAAATACCAAAGCCGTCGGATATTACATCAACAGATGTTATATCATATTCACAGTTCATAGAAGAAACGGCATATACAATCACAAGAGCTTTATTACTAAAATAATCCTCGCTTAATTGGGAAGCAAAAGAAACAAACTCATTGGTTTCGGCGCAAAGCTCAATAAAAGTCTGCAATTCCTCGCTTCTTCTTATTAAATAGATATTTTGAGTATTGCCATTCAAGTTACCTGAAAAATAATGCTCGGTAAATTCAAGTTCGGTTCCTATTGATATTTCATTATCTGCTGTTACAGAAAATGAAAACAAGGTCAGCATCACGGAAAGAGTGAGCAATAATGTTATTAACCTTTTCATAATGATTCATCCTTTCTTACTTTTAGGATTTTATACTATTAATTTGCTGTTGTACCTGTGAAAATCATTCTTTTAAGCATGAGATAGTCAACAGCGGTGAGCTTGCCGTCGCCGTTTATATCAGCACGGGGCATATATTCTCTCAATTCCGGAAGCGCTTGGTCTTCGATACCGAAAATCAAGGTTTTCAGGCAGAAATAGTCCAAAGATGTTATACGGCCGTCGCCAAAAACATCGCCTAACATCTCAGAAGGAGGCAAAGGTGTTGACACAGCGGTATCTGTAATTTCATTCAAAGTGATATTTTCGCTGTTGATTATATCGGATTTTGCAGCCTCGATTATTATAACCATAGGCTGTTCTGCCAAAGCCACTTCAAATGCATAATCCTCGGTATATTCGATTTGTATGCCTGTTTCATCGGAATAAACAGCCAACACATCAAAATAGCTGTTATAGCAAGAGCAAAGATAATACATAATTATCATTGCTTTTGTTTCGAAATATTCGGGTTGAATATTATCTACATATTCGAAAAATTCATTCCAACCGATTGAACCTTGGCATAACTCCTTGAATGCATAAAGCTCATCAATTGTTTCGATATAATAGGGCGCACCGCTTTGAACCCCATTGGTATCATATGCTCCGAGGAAATGGTCTTCAAATTCAATCGGTGTCTGATAAGCAAGAACCGAGGTCATGTAATTCATGGTGTATTCCACGTCCTTGGCATCATCTGCGCTGACTTCGGCAACAATCAAATGTCCCTCAAGGTCATCATAATAACCAACATTCTCATTGTATCTTACAACTGCCACTTGGTTATATTCGGTTAATTCAACATTGGTTATTTCATATTTTGAATCGGATGAGGAAATGCAATAAATCACAATCAAAGCTTTTTCGGAAAAATAATCATCAGCTAATTGGCTTGCGAAATCAATAAATTCATTTCTCTCGTCACACATGGACAGAAATTTCGAAAGCTCCTTTACGGTTCTTATGACATATACATCTTCTTCGTTGCCCGAAAGACTGCCTGAAAATGTGTATTGGGTAAAGGATATAGCTTCGCCGTTTGTTTCAAAGTCTGCTGAAGCCGCAAGAGTTACATACGAAAGAATCAAGCAAATACAACATAGCATTGATATGGTTTTTTTCATGAAAATTCATCCTCTCTTGGTTATTCTCATTTACTTATACGCAAGAGATTGGAAAAACACTCACTAGTTTTTGAATTTTAAAATATGTTACATAAAAGAAAAACGGGCGGAGCATGGGGTCCCCGAAAGTCGCAAGACTTTTGGGGTAATACACATGCCCCCCCCCCACAAATACCTATTACCCATTACTTTTTACTTATTACCTATTTATATCGGGCGGGGACAAGGCCCCCCCCCCCCAATAT
>JAZSFY010000295.1:0-2680 GCA_045532415.1 Eubacteriales bacterium
CGCCGAATTTACCGCCTGCGTGAAGTATTGTATAAATAACCTCAAGTGTAGGTCTGCCCACAGTAGGATGGATACCCGAAGGGACACCTCTACCGTCATCGCGGACTTCACAGCTTCCGTCGGCATGAAGTATTACCGTAATATTCTTACAAAAGCCTGCCAAAGCCTCGTCGATAGAGTTATCCACGATTTCGCTTATTAAGTGGTGCAAGCCCTTTACGGAAGTTGTACCTATATACATATCCGGTCTTTTTCTTACTGCTTCAAGACCTTCAAGAACCTGAATCTGACTATCACCGTAATTTTCGGTTGCTTCGTCTAATTCCTTATTTCTCAATTCTTCCATTTTTTCAAATCCTGCGATGCTTTCCTAAATGGGAAATATTTCGCCGCAATCCTTTCTATATACTGTCAATTATCTTTTCCAAATGGTTTTTATCTCGGTATCAAGGCGTTTTTTAATGCTTTCTGTTGAAATACCCGACAAATAGATCCTATCGTCATATTCTCCGTCGCAAACAACAAAGCTTTTCGGCAAATCGTTGGAAAGGTTCACAACGCCCCTTTCCTCCTCCTTACGGCGGAACAGATCCTTGGTACCCTGAGACATACTTGATGTTTCTATATCAAATATCCCGATTATTTCCTTTTTATCAATGCTTTCGCCTTTTTCTAACTGCAAATACATTCTTTTTTAATTCCCGCGTTTCCTTTTAAAAAAGGAAAACAAAATTTTTTAGTTCCCGCGTTGTACTTTTTTCAAATTGTTATCGCTTCTTCGCGAGGGTCTTACCTTAAATAAATTAATATTGTAGGGGCTATTCGTGAATCGCCCGTTTTTAAATTACAAATCGCTTTTAGCTTTTTTAAATTGATTTATTCCCAAAAACAGCATTAGCTGTTTTTGCATTAAAAGTTTTTTGTCAAACTTTTTATGGGGTCCTCAAAAAACTTTATGTTTTTTGGGGTTGATTACAAAAAAGTTTGGAAAACTAATCACAAAACTCACATTTCGGTTACTTCGCCGCTTTTAACGAAGATTCTTTTACCGCTGCCCTTTTCAAAAACCTCGCTTTCGCAGCCTGTTATAATAACCTGCCTATCGGTTATTCTGGAAAGGATATAATTTTTTCTATCCTTATCAAGCTCCGAAAGGATATCGTCAAGCAAAAACACGGGATATTCCCCTGTAAGCTTTGCCGAAAGCTCGCCCTCGGCAAGCTTCAAAGCAAGAACGATACTTCTCTGTTGACCTTGAGAGCCATACATTTTCGCACTTTTTTTATTGATATAAACCAAAAAATCGTCTTTATGTGTACCGTAAACCGAAAGGAACTTTTCCTTTTCTGTTTCCATCTTTTCGGCGAACAGCTTTTTATAATTTTCTCTTATTTCCTCTTGGGTTTCGCCGTTGCCCTGAGAAGAATAATTAAGGCTCAATTCCTCTTTTCCGTCACTCATATCCAAGAGAAATCTTTTCGCTTCTTCCTCAAGTCTTGCTATATATTTCTTTCTGTTTACGGTTATTATTGCCGCCAAGGTCGCCAAACGTTCGTTATAAACCTCTAAAAGCTCGTTCTGAACATTTCCTCTTTTCAAAAGGGCATTTTTTTGAGCAATAATTCTATTATATTCCGATAAGGTCGGAGCATATCTGGGGAATGATTGGCATATTGCCAAATCAAGAAAACGCCGTCTGTTTTCGGGAGAGCCCTTAACCAGACTTAAATGGTCGGGCGTGAAAATAACAGCCCTGAACTGACCTATATACTCCGCCAATCTCAAGGGAGCGCTTTCTCCAAGCTTTATAACTCTTCTGCCTCCCTTTGAAAGTGTGGCAGACATTTTCTTTTTTACGTTACCGCTTGTAAAGCCGATAGAAATCAATCCCTTATCGCATCCAAAGGATATAAGCTCTCTATCCTTACAATTACGAAAGCTTTTTCCTGCGGCAAAATAAAACACAGCCTCAAGTATATTCGTTTTTCCTGCGGCATTACTACCGCAAATTACATTAATTCCCTTATCAAACGAAATTTCACTTTCATCTGCGTTTCGGAAATTCTTTAACCACAAGTTCTCAACATACATTTTTTTAAAGCGCGGTGTTAGCTATTTTATAATTGTTATTTATACCGCGCAAACACCCAATTATGTTTTTTAACTCCCGCGATGTGTTATCGCTTCTTCGCGAGTTTTTTTAATTCCCGCGGTGTAGCTTTTTCAAATTGTTATCACTTCTTCGCGAGGGTCTTACTTTAAGTAAATCAATATTGTAGGGGAGGGGCTTCATGGGGTCCCCGAAAACGTGTGCGTTTTTGGGGTTATATTCTCCTCCCGTTTTTATGGAATCCCTAAAAAACCAAGGATTTTTAAGGTTAATTACAAAAAGGTGTGAAAATATTTTTATTTTAATCCTTCAATTTACAAGGAAGAACCAAATAGGTATAGCTGCTGTTGGGGTCCTTTTCCGCAGGCTCGATTATCATGCTCATTAATGGTGTGGACATAGATGCCATGAAGTCGGATCGTAGCCATGTCGTTCTGTGAGCCAAGGAGTTGTTCCTGAGTATTGTCTTCCTAAGACCGCTTGGCCTCCGACTTGGTATAGCTGCTGTTGGGGTCCTTTTCCGCAGGCTCGATTATCATGCTCATTAATGGTGTGGACATAGATGCCATG
>JAZSFY010000232.1:0-2955 GCA_045532415.1 Eubacteriales bacterium
GGCGTCTTTTTCAAGATAGGAAAGGATTCTTTCTTTCATAATTTATTCCTCCAAAAGAATAAAGTCTTTTTTGCGTTCATTAAAAACTGAAGTATATTTAAAGCCCACCGACGAAAGCATCGCCTTGGCTTCCTTAAAGCCTGCGCCTACATCACGGGCATTGTGAGCATCGCTGCCTATTGTTATATCTCTTCCGCCTAATTCATAATAGAAACGGAAAAGATCCTCATTGGGAAGGCATTCTGCCATAGGCTGGCGTAAGCCCGATGTATTACATTCAAGTGATTTGCCCGATTGAATAACCGCATTTAAGATAGGCTCGAAATATTCTCTGCCCTTATTTTTAATATCGGGGAAATCGGATATGCCATCTCTGAGAAAATATCTCTTGGGATAGGTTATATGTGTCAAAATTTCAAAATTGCCCCACTTGATTGTATCAAGCATTTCGGTTAAATAAAGCTCCCAAAGGGCAACATATTCATTTTTCGGCATATTGGTATAAACAGTATCATGAAAATCAACTATACCTCTCACTCCATGGCAGGAGGCGAGAACCACATCGTAAGGATATTTTTCCAACAATTCTGCGGATTCCTTAGGCATATGAGTTGCCTGACCAAGCTCAACACCGTGAAGAACCTTAAGCCTGCCGCGAAATTCATCCTTGGCGTCCCAAATATCCTTTGCCACAGAATCGTGGTCAAGAGGAGGGAAAAATCCATCTCTGACACCGTCTATGTCAAAATGGTCGGTTATTGCGATTGCGCTCATTCCCTTTTCCAAGGCTTCAAGACAAAGCTCTCTGACAGAACTACCTTCGCCTAAAGGAATATCGCAGGAATATTGTGAATGTGTGTGAAGGTCTTGCATAATTAATCTACCGTTTTTTATTTATTAAAACATTGTTATTTGGTCGGATTCGGGCATATCGCCAAAGCAGTTATTTTTCTCCAAAAGGTCCATAATAGATTTATTAACCTGAGCCTTAACGCGAAGCTCCTCTATTGTAGAGGCTTCGCCGTTTTTCACTACTTCAACGATTTTCTCGGCAACAGATTCTCCAAGACCGCCCAAAGAGCAAAGGGGCAAACGTATTTTGCCGTCCTCGGGGATAAAATAGGTCGCCTCGGATTTTCCGATTGAAATGGGCAGGAAGGAATAACCGCGTGCCATCATTTCAAGAACGATTCTTAATATAACTATATTACCCTCGTCTTTTGCCGTTTTATTTGGCATTTCCCTTAAGGTCGTAAGTCTTTCTTCAATCTTCGCTCTGCCCCTCATAACCAATTCACCGTCAAAGAAATCTCTTTTAATAGTGAAATAAGCGGCATAATAAGCCACAGGCTGATATACCTTAAACCAGCCCAAACGCAAAGATGCGATTGTATACGCTGCAGCGTGAGCTTTCGGGAACATATATTGGATTTTGTTACAGGAATCGATATACCATTGAGGTACATTCTTTTCCCGCATGGCATCCTCCTGCTCGGGAAGGAGTCCTCTGCCCTTACGGGTTCTTTCCATTGCGTTAAACGCAATAGCAGAATCCAATCCCATGTGCATAAGATAAACCATGATACTGTCACGTGTACCGATAATCTGGTCGATCGTACAGGTGCCGTTTTCAATAAGGTCCTTACCGTTGCCCAGCCAAATACCTGTACCGTGGGAAAGCCCCGATATCTGCAAAAGGTCGGCAAAGGTCTTAGGTTTTGCATCGAGAATCATTTGAATTGAATAATCGGTACCAAATTCGGGAATACCCATTGTTCCGATAGGACAATCAATTTGCTCGGGGGTTACGCCCAAAGGCTTTGTAGAAGCGAAAAGCTCGATAACATTTTTGTCATTCATGGGAATATCGCGAACGTCGATTCCCGTGAAGTCCTTGAAAATGCGGTAATAGGTCGGAACATCGTGGCCCAGTATATCGAGCTTGAGAATGGTATCGTGAAGATATTCAAACGCAAAGTGAGTTGTTATAACACCGCTTGAAGCCTTGTTTGCAGGATACTGAACGGGGGTAAAGTCATAAATCTCATATTCCTTGGGAATAACAACGATACCGCCGGGATGCTGACCTGTGGTTCTTCGAACACCGACAAAGCCCTGAGCAAGACGGGCTTGCTCTGCCTTGGTAAGAGTTTGTCCTTCTTCCTCAAGGAACTTTTTAACAAAGCCAAAGCAGTTTTTATCTTGGAGAGTACCGACTGTTCCTGCACGGAAAATATTCTCCTTACCGAACAAAACTTCGGTAAATTTATGGGCTTCCGACTGAACATCGCCCGAAAAGTTAAGGTCAATATCGGGAGCCTTTTCACCATGGAAGCCAAGGAAGGTTTCAAAGGGGATATCGTGACCGTCAGGTCGCATCAAGGTTCCACAATGAGGACAGTTTTTATCGGGAAGGTCAAATCCCGAGCCAACCTCACCGTTTACAAAAAACTCCGACCACTTACAATTAGGGCAGGCATAATGAGGCTGGAGAGGATTAACCTCGGAAATTTTCGCTAAGGTTGCAACAAAGGAGGAACCAACCGAACCACGTGATCCCACGAGATATCCATGCTCCTCGCTGTTTTGAACCAAACGTCTTGCAATAACATAAAGAACCGCAAAGCCGTTTTTGATAATAGAGGTCAATTCTCTATCCATACGGTTTTGAACAATTTCGGGAATCTTGCCTTCAAAGCCATACATTTCCATGGCAGTTTGGTGGCAAAGATTTTGAAGCTCGTCCTCTGCTCCGTCAATAGAAGGAGTATAGGTACCGTCGGGAATAGGCTTGATATCGTCAAAATCCTCAATAATTTTCTTGGGATTTTCTACGACAATTTTATATGCTTCCTCCTCGCCTAAATAGGAAAATTCGGAAAGCATTTCATTGGTTGTTTTAAAATATATATGGGTTTCGCGCATTGCATCGCGGAATCCCATACCGCGCATCAT
>JAZSFY010000153.1:0-5712 GCA_045532415.1 Eubacteriales bacterium
TACTTAATTTTGTTTTCTTTTGCAAAGCGGATTGGGTATGAGCCCTTTTTTGCTTTTATGGTTATGGGAAATTCAAGCTGGGGAAGAAAACCAAGAGGGGATTTTCCGATGTATGTGACGCTTTCGGGAATCTCGACGATTATGGGGCTGAGCCTGCCGTAAAAAGCAAGCTGTTCGATTTTGGTTATGCCGTCGGGGACTGTTCCATTGCCCACAACAGCCAGAACCTTATTATTTTTTCTATCGATAAGACAGTTATTAGAGCAATAATAGCTTTGGTTATTTCCCTCAACTGTTATAGATTCTATCCTACTGCACCCCGAAATAAAACCGACTCCGATGCTATTTACCCCTTGGGGAATATGAAGTGTTTTTATATTTGTACCGAGAAACGCCAAAGGCTCAATAGCTTCGAGCTTTTGGTTCAGGGTGATTTCTTCCAAATTGCTTTCATAAAAGGCGGTTCTGCCGATTGTATGAACATTTTCGGGCAAAACGATAGATTTAACCTCCAAATCACAACCTACAACAACATCATTTTCAATAACCAAATTCATCATAATTCAAATCTCCTTTTTTCTTTGTGACACTATTATAAAAGAAGTGAAGTACCGTTTTTGGTGCTTCACTTTCTTTCTATCAAAAAGATTTGACGATTTAGCCTTTTAAGTCTTTTTAGTATAAAATCCCTTGGAATTGATTGGTCAACCATTTCGAAAAGCTCGGTTATAACGATTGGCTTTTTAAAACGGTTAAAATCCTTAATCTCCAAAAAGCTATCCCAAAATTCGATTATATTGAGAAAGCACAGAAAGTCAAAAAGATTGGCTTCGCTTGCGCTTAGGTCGGGATTACCGTCTACATAAAATTCCCCCGTTTTGTTGATTTGCATATAAAAATCCTTCCTTGGATTTAACCTTTGGGGTTTGAAATTGCGGATATATTCGGTTAGCCTTGCGCGAAATGTACGGGAAAGGCAGGCGCCGTTGGTTTCACGGGAAAAGCGTTTTTTGGTATAGAAATACTCAAAATCCTTATATTCCAAAAGCCTTGCGGGAAAGCCCTTGAATTTTCGGTTTTTATAAAAGCAAAGGTTATCCTCCTCCCTGCTCTGATGAAGCAGAGAGGAGATTTTTTCGTTGTTCCCCTGCATATCGAAAATATAATCCTTGTCAAGGGTAAGCCTTGAATAGATTATGCTGTTGCCCTTCAGCAACGCGGGGAACGATTTGCAAAGAGAGAGATTATTGGTCACACACCCCAAAGAATACGCAAGGGCTTCGCTGTCATGGATTTTGATAATATTCAAGCTATCGTTAAAGTCAGATGCGAAATAATCGATAAGCCCAATGTTTTCAAGAGTTATATTCTTTATCACAAAGCATCAACTTTTCTTATCCTGCATTGGCTCTTGATTCTTTGGATATCATAGGTTGTCAAAACCTTCTTTTCGGCAAGCTCGTGTGCAATTTTTTCAAGGAATTCTCGGTTCAACGCAATTATTTTTTTCGTCTTTTCGTAATAAGATTCCATAAGTGCAGAGGTGGCAATTTCTCTGTTTTCCAGTATGTGTTCCGAAGACGCACGACGTTCAGGGCAAGAAATGAAACCCAAACCGTATTTTCCGAAATCACGCAAAAACCAATCCAATTGTCTTTGTGCTTCACTCAAATCGCGGGCGCCACCAAAACCTTTTCTACCGTACACCAACTCTACTGCGGCAATTCCGCCCAATAAAGTGATTATGCGGATTTCGTCTTCTCTTACATCATCTTCGGTAAGTCCGGGAAAATTAGAGGTATATCCGCTTCTGTCTCCGATAGCTGCAAGAGTGACGCTTTCCGGAACAAGACGCTCGTTCGTGACCACGTGTCCGGCTTCATGATAAACAATTTCTGCCAAAAAACTGTTCTCATCGGAAAGGGCTATATCTTTTTTGCAGCATTCAAAGCCGCTGCGACGGAAAACCGTGCTTGATGCCGCCTCGATAAAATCAGAAAGCGCGATTTTATCACGTCTTTCAAAACCTGCAATGGTCGCCGCTTGGTTTATTATACTCTCGATGGTCGCGCAAGACCTGCGACACATAAGCTTTGCGATATAATCGGGATCGATATCGCTCATAATTTGCTTGTCTTCAAGATAATGCTTTATGATTTGAACAGCATCGTAAAAATCGGGACGATCGATACGTATTATCTGGTCAAACCTGCCTGCACGAATCAGCGAATCCGGCAACGTATGAATATCATTCGTTGTCGCAATAACAAATACGTCGATATCTCTGACGCTGTCGATGCAGGTTTGAAGCGTTACATACTCCTCTGCGTTTTTATGGTTTTCGTCTTCATTAGCGAATTTGTCCATATCGTCGAGAAGAATAATAGAAGGCGCATTTTTCTTTGCTTCCTCAAACATTTCTACGATGTGCTCAACAAAGCTTCCGTTTGGCTTATCCTTTCGGCAAATAAATGCTTTTCTTCCGCTCGCCTCAATTAGTGCGCTTGCCATAAGGGTTTTTCCGGTTCCGGGGTTGCCGTCAAGCAATAAGCCTTTTTGCAATTTTGCGCCGAGCTTTTCGTAATGTTTGGGGTTTTTAAGCATATCAGCGATACGCTCCAATTCCTTTTTCTCGTTTTCATAACCGATAATTTTGTCGAATGATGTCATTTCTGTTACCTCGCTTTTTGTTCTGAAAATAAGATAACATTTTTAATGTCCCGTTTTAGGGATATGAAAAGCTCCCGATTTTTTTTCGGGAGCTTTGCCTATTTGTCATATCGTTTTTTTGCTTGGTCAATGGTGGCTTTAATGCGTTCTCTCAAATGCTCGGGCGCGGTTATTTCGACAAATTCGATATATTGCATTGCCCAATGGAACATAGCGTTTGGGCTTGCCTTAAGGGACACCTTTATTTTGTTTTCGGGTTGCTCGTCTATTCTTATATCATAACCGAACCAATCCACAATCTGGTCTACAACCGATGCTTCTGCAATAAATTCGATTCTTTCCCGCTTGTCGGTATACATATAAGGAAGCGCGCTGGATAATTCCTTATAATCGATTCCGTTTTTATAGCCCTCTAACGATTTTAGGGGTGTAACCGCCTTTTCGGTCAATTCCATAGAGGTAAGCTTGTCCACACGGTGAAAAACAATCTTTCCCCAGCCCTGATGATAACCCATAAGGTAATATTTTTGGTTGTGCAAAATCAGGGAATAAGGGGAAACCGCGTGGGTTGACGTGCGGTGGAGCTTTTTGTCGGCGCCGTATTTATTATAGGTATATTTAATCTGTCTGGACGATTCGATTGCCTCGTCGATTATTTCAATATTATAAAACAAGGCAAGATTTTCGGTTTTGCTCCAATCGTTTACCGAATGAACGTTTTTAATATGTGATTTGAAATATTTATTGGAAAGCTTGCTTAATTTTTCAATAAGGTCCTTTGAATGCTTTGCAGAGATATGCTTGCTCGAAAGCACGCTGTCGATAAGCAATTTCAATTCCGAATCTTCAAAATCCCTTTCATCAAGATAGCTTCCGCTTCTTTTGGATTCAATGGGAATTTCGGCTTCCTTCAAAAGTGAAATATTTCTTCCGATAGCCTTTCGCTCGATAACAATACCGTAATCGCGCTCCAATATATTCGCGATATCCTCCTGCTTTAAGGGGTGGTCGAAATCGCTGTATTGTTGAAATATCTGTAATATTCTTATTAACGCCAATTTTTTCGGTTCAAGACTGCTCATACAAACCTCCTTGACTTTTTTCTTTATTATATTCCCTATTTTTACTTTTTGCAATAGCTTTTCTGATTTTATGGGACACAAACGGTACATTACATTTATTATAATAGGCTCACAAAAGAAAAAGGAGATTATGAAAATGAATGAAAAAATGTGTGTTTACTATACCCTTGAGGAGATGAAGGCTGTGGAGAATTATATCGAATCAGCTTTGGGTATTACGGATGAAAGCGGATTTGACGCTCACGAAATAATGAGCGATTATGTTCACAGCGACGTTTTGATTCGCAAAAACGAAAACGGAGAAACAATTTTTGCATCTCTCGGCATGGGAGCAAGAGAGATGGAAACTCCTCGTGAAGGCTATGAAAGAATAGAGCTTGTAATGTTCTCCAAAGGCGAAACTGAGGTTGGCACAGAAAAAAGCTTTCAATTATCAAGCACCGTAAACGGCATGACAAAATATCCCTTCATTAATAATACATGGTTTGGACCGGGACACACGGTAAGTATGAGCCAAAGCGACAAAGAAAAATACGGATATGATGCCTTTGCGCTCCTCGAAAACACCGAGCCGACAGAGGTTACCGGTTTGGGAGTTGTACATTTTCTCACAATGGTTCCCATTTACGAGGACGAACGAAAATGGATTATGGAGAACAACACCTTTGATTATCTTGAGCTGTTGTTTGAGGAATTTGGCAGAGATGCTCTTTATGTAGACAAGCCCCGAGAGCATTTCATACCCGATGACGAGCAGACACACGAGCTGTTTATGAAGGCTTTCATAAGCAGGTTTGGCATAGACGAGGAAGCCTATTACCGTCTTGGGGAATATCTATCCGAAAAAGAGGAATCGGGAGAAGAAATAACCTATGAAATGATAGGCGAATGGATAGAGGAAAACCGTTCGAAATAATATAGCCGAAAAGAAAAAACGGAGATTATTTAAAAATGGCAGACGAGAAAAGATACACCCAATATAATTTCGACAACAACAATACCGACGTTGTATCCCTGGCAAAAAAGAAAAGAGAATTTCTCTTTTCCTTTTATGAAAATATAAAAACGGGCAGAGAGATTCTTTCTGCAGAGGATTTGGACCTTGCTATCGAATCCTTCAAGCTGGCTCAGCTTGACATAAAGGAAAGGGAAAAGCGAAAGAGAGAGGAAAAAGAAGCCAAAGCCTTAAAAAAGAAGCTAGCCCAGCAGGAAAAACGCCGTGAGCTTGCGTTGATACGTGCCCGTGAGCGAGCAGAGCGTGAGCGAAAGGCACACGTAGAGCAGATTACCGCAATGGACCTGCCTATGGATTTTGAAAACCGATTCGATAACGATGCCAGAGCCGCAGAGCTAAAATGCGACAGCATCTCCGACGGACTTGTATTTTCTCTTGACGCTTTGGGTATTGTGGATATTGAATTTATTTCCGCAATTACGGGAGAGGATATGAAAACGGTTATCGAAGCCCTTAAGGGCTCCATATTCCAAAATCCCCTCCATTGGGATGAATGCTTTTATAAGGGCTGGGAAACCGCCGACGAATATCTTTCGGGTAATCTTTCTCATAAATATGAGCTTGCCAAGCAGGCAAACGAGCAATATATGGGATATTTCGAGGCAAACGTAAAAGCCTTGGATGAGGTTATGAACGGCGAAATAGATACCGCCGATATTTATGTAACTCTCGGATCTCCTTGGGTGCCTGCCGATATTATCGACGATTTTATTCTTCATCTTGTGTCTATGGACCCTGTTGACGGTGAATATCCAAAATCCGCCGAGCCCTTCCTGAATGCCGAATTTTCGGTAAAGCGCGAGGAAGAAACCGGCATTTGGGAGATTCCGCGGAAAAACCGCTTCCGCAGCTGTAAGGACCACGGCAAATATGAGGAGATTAATTACCGCATCTACGGCACAGACCGAATGGATATGCTTACCCTCCTTGAAAACATACTTAATA
>JAZSFY010000175.1:0-11473 GCA_045532415.1 Eubacteriales bacterium
TGTACTTATTGTTGCCGCCTATGATAAAGATAGAACCCCCAATTGCATGAATGCCGCATGGGGCGGAATTTATGATACAAACCAAATAATGGTCTGCCTTTCCGATGACCATAAAACCACAAAAAATATTCTCGAATCCAATGCATTTACAGTAAGCGTCGCCGATGCAAGCCATGTTGTTGAAGCAGACTATGTGGGAATAGTGTCGGGTAACGATGTTTATAACAAAATGGAAAAGGCAGGTCTTACAACAACCTGCTCATGCCATGTAAATGCCCCTATAATCAATGAATTTCCTATGACCTTGGAATGTAAGCTTATTAAATTCAACGAGGACGGTATTTGTATCGGTGAAATCGTTAACGTTTCGGCTGACGAGAGTGTTTTGGATGTTAATGGTAAAATCGACGCTTCCAAGCTTCGCCCTATAACCTATGACCCTGTTAACCATACATATATCGAATTAGGCAACAAGGCCGGAAACGCCTTTTTTGACGGAAGAAGGCTGAAATAATGGAAAAGCTTTTCGATTTGTTTAAAAGCGTTCTCGAGCAGGACAATGCCCCTGTGGTAATCTGCGATATAAACCATACAGTGGTTTATATGAACCCTGCGGCAATCGCACGTTACCAGGTTGACTTAACAGGCAAAAGCATAAAATCCTGCCATAATTCAAAGTCAAACGAAAAAATCGATATGGTTCTTCAATGGTTTTCCAAAAGCAAGGAAAATAATGCCGTGTTCACATCCCGCAACGATAAGGAAAACAAGGATGTTTATATGATAGCCCTAAGAAACGAAAATAAAGACCTTATCGGCTATTACGAAAAGCACGAATACCGTAATTGCGAAACAAAAATGCTTTATAGTATGGAATAATGCTTCAAAAGGAGAATAATTATGGCGAACATCACCGTCGGAGATAAAGCACCCGATTTTAGATTAACCGATAAAAACGGAAATAGCGTTTCCTTGTCGGATTTCAAGGGAAAAAAGGTGGTTCTCTATTTCTATCCGAGAGATAACACCCCCGGCTGTACAAGACAAGCCTGCGCCTTTGCAGAAAATTACAGCGAATTTCAAAAGAGAAATATCGAGGTTATCGGCATAAGCAAGGATAGTGTTGTATCTCATGTTAAATTTGCCGAAAAGTATAATCTTCCCTTTGTTTTGCTTTCCGACCCCGACAGAATGGCAATAGAAGCCTATGGGGTCTGGCAGGAAAAGAAAATGTACGGCAAGGTTACAATGGGTGTTGCCCGTACCACATTTATTATCGATGAAAACGGCGTCATCCAAAAAATAATGTCCAAAGTCAAGCCCGACACAAATGCATCGGAAATCCTTGCACAGCTTTAAAAACGGAGCTATATTATGAAAATCAATCCTAGGGAAATGGAATGGCTTCGAGAGCCAATAAAGAACACTGTCACAGAGGATAGGGTAGAAATAATAACCCAACCTTTTACAGACCTTTGGCAGAGAACCTATTATCATTTCCGCAACGATAACGCACCTGCCTTGCAGATGAAAACCAAGGAAAAATATTTTTCATTTTCGGTTAAAACCGACTTTGACACAAAGGTTCGCTATGACCAAAGCGGAATTATAATGTACCTTGACAGCGATAATTGGCTTAAGGCATCGGTTGAATATGAAAATGGTGAAATACAGCGATTAGGAAGTGTTGTAACCAATAACGGCTATTCCGATTGGTCATCTGTGGATATCGATGCATCAATAAAATCAATTTGGTTCCGCCTAAGCCGTCGTGATGACGATTTTTGTATCGAAAATTCCTTCGACGGAGTAAATTACAAGCAAATGCGTGTCTGTCACATGTTCAATGTAAAGGACGAAATACCCTTTGGCATCTATGCCTGCAGCGCCGAGGATTCCTCTTTTAAGGCAACCTTTACAAGCATGGAATTGACCGAATGTAAATGGAAACCCCACGACGGACAACAGCCCGATAAGGAATGATTTTAGGAAACCAATAAGAAAGGACATGCAAAATGAATGTGGAAAAATACTTTGATGATTGCCAAATATTTACCGAAAAAGAAATTTCAAAGATAACAGCACAAGGCATCGAGTTGGATAACGGGATAATTGTTGATTTTTCGGAATGCGCTATAACTTGGGCAAAGATAAATTCTGTTGAAAAATCAAGATGTGTCGGAAAAAGAAATGTTGAAGATTTGACTTTCACCTTCTGTACTATGCCCAAGCCTACAAAGCTCCAATTCATTAAAAAATGCAAATTAATAGAATTATTTTCAAAGCCTAATTCTTATCAACGATTTCAACAATTGCATTCTGCAATAACCGAATATGGGTTCAAAACCTTTGATATGACCTAATATAGAAATATAATAATTAAATTTTTAATTGGTTTTTAATCTTTTTGTATTATCATACAATCAAGATATTTTTAAGGTTATGTAGGAAAGGGAAGCTTTTATGAAACGTATTTTCACAGTTATTCTAGCCGTTTTAATGGTTTTCTCAGGATTTTCGGTATTTGCCGTCGAGGGCGGTCAAGCCTATAGTCTAGGCGATGTTAACGGCAACGGCAAGCTTGATGCATTAGACTATTTTATAACAAAACGCGCTATTTTCGGAGCATATACTCTAAGCAATGAGCAATTCAAAATAGCTGATGCTAACGGTAGCGGTACTCTTGAGGCTCAGGATTACCTTATGATAAAGAAAATGATATTCGGAACCTATTCTCCCAGCCAGGATAATGCACCTGTTACCAAGGTCGGAGAGGATATTCTCCTTTGCTATATTTCCGAAGCATGGAAGGATATCTCTATTTCAAAAGATGAATTCCTTCCCTCGGTTGCCTATACAGTTGACGGAAAGATAGTTGACTATATGTACGATTCATTTATCTTCCTTTGTCAGCCTAATTATCTTTATAGCTGGGATTCCAACGGTGCAGCGTATCTAAAGCCCTTTACAAAATCCGATTGGTCAAATTATATTTCCAACGAGGAATTTGCCTCCGATAAAAATATAAACGCCTTGGACTCTGCTGTAGGCGAAGCTAAAAAGGCATTGAACGATACAGATTACAAAGCTAAGGTTTATATGACTTTGTTCTATCCTGTTACGACCGTAACAAGCTTTGGCACAGTAAATGGTAAAAATCTTAATCTTTCGGTATTAGAGGATCGCTATACCGCAATGGAATGGATGGTTGACGAATCCATTCGTCAATTCAATTCCAAGAATTACCAAAATATCGAGCTCGCTGGCTTCTATTGGTTCTGCGAGGAAATGTATGAAACAGGCGGCGACGGCTTGAAGATTGCTCAGCATACAACCGATTATGTCCGTACAAAGGGTTTAATAACAACCTGGTGTCCCTATTATAAGGCATCTCAATATAATAATTACAAGGCATTGGGCTTTGATATAGCTACCGAGCAGGCAAACTATTTCCCTGAGCATAGAACCGATTGGCCCAACAAGGGTGGCTCAGAACGCCTTGACGGTGTTGCACTTGACCACCAAAAATATGGCATCGGCGTAGGCATGGAAATGGCTGATACAGAGGTTGCAAGCGCACTTGTATTCAAGGAATATATGAAGGCGGCAATCGAAAAGGACTTTATGCAGACCGACCATATTTACTATATGAGTACAGGTCCCGAATTGATAAAAACTCTTTCCGAATCTAACAACACCCTTCTGCGTACAACCTATGATGAACTCTATGAATTTCTCCACCGTACCTTAAATGTCGATGATATTTCCTTTACCGAAAAGCCTGTTTATAAAAATACGGTTCTCACAGGCAAAAGCGCATTGTTCGCAGGCGATTCGATCTGTGCCGCAGGCTCCGATTGGCAGCATTCGGTTTATGGCGAAATCTGCGGCTGGGCAGCAAGATTGGGCATAACTCATCAAATGAGCAATGTTGAAAATTCGGGTGAAGGATATACCACAATATCCAATTATGACTCCGAAGGCAGGCATCTTATAAACCAACTTAAAGCTAATGCAGATGGGGATTTTGATTACGTTATTTTGCAGGGTGGTGTTAATGATGCATGGAACCTTGTAAATATCGGAAACGTAACCTCTGGCATGGATTCTGCCCTCGATGAATCCACCTTTGCAGGCGGTCTTGAAGCCACATTGCGCTATGCACAGAGTGCATTTCCTGATGCAAAAATCGGATTTATCATAAACTTTGATGTATCGGCATCGGGCATTGAAAACCTAAAGGTTCTTGGAAGCTATTTTGAAACAGCCAAGGCTGTCTGCGATAAATATGGCGTTCCTTATCTTGACTTATATAACAACAGCATATTAACATCCGAGCTTGCCTCCCACTTAAGCGACGGTGTTCACCCTGAATCCTCGGGATATGATATTTTGAATCCTTATATCGAGGAATGGATGCTCGGCTTGTAATAATCCAAAGGCGATGACGAAATTCAATCTGTCATCGCCTTTTTCTGTGTTATCCCATGCATTGAATACTGTTATTATTGAAATATCAAAATCAAAGTGATATAATCAAAAAGAAGATATTGAAGCTGAAAAAGGAACAACAGAAAATGAACCCCTCTATTTTAATTACAGGCGCATACGGAGGAATGGGAAAAGCCACAGCGAAAGCCTTGAAGGACAAGGGCTTCCGCATCTTTGCCCTTGACAAAAATGTAGGTGTCGAGGAAGAAGATATAATTCCCATTGAAGCGGATATTACCGATGAAAACAGCGTAATTAACGCATTCAATAAAATCAGCAAAATGACCGACAATTTGTTTGCCATAGTTCATTTTGCAGGCATCTATATGCTTGATTCTCTTGTGGAAATAGATAATGCCGATTTTGAAAAAATCTTTAAAATCAACCTTGCAGGCGCATTTCTTATTAATAAAGCCTTTCTACCTCTTTTAAAAAAGGGCTCTAAAATCCTGATAACAACAAGCGAGCTTGCACCTCTCGACCCGCTTCCGTTCACGGGAATATATGCCGTAACCAAGGGCGCATTGGATAAATATGCATATTCCCTCCGTATGGAACTCCAATTAAAGGGAATTGATGTAAGCGTTCTCCGTGCAGGGGCAGTAACAACAGGTATGCTCGGTGTGTCCACAAATGCTCTTGACCGTTTTTGCCAAAAAACTGCCCTTTATACCTGTAATGCAGATAGATTCAAAAAAATCGTGGATAGGGTAGAAGCAAGGAGTATAAATCCCTCTGAAATTGCCAAAAAGGTAATATCTATATTAAATAAGCCCCACCTGCGTTTTGCTTATACAATCAACCGAAACCCCTTGCTTTTGATGCTCAACGCTCTCCCCAAAAGCCTTCAGCTTTGGATAATAAAGCAGGTTCTAAAAGCCTGAGCAAGAAAAAAAATAGTTAAAACGACCGTTTAAGGTTTTAAGCCCGAAAACGGTCGTGTTTTTTGTTGTTCCTTTTGCACAAAAATATTTCTGAAAGCTCTATTTTTCTTGACAAAATGTGGATTAAATGCTAACATTATATTATGAAAAAATACACTATAAGGAGTAGAATTTTATGAAAAGGTTTAGCTCACTTGTAATAACATTTGCAATGCTTTTGTCACTTGTTGTTACAAGCTTTTGCTCCGTTTCCGTGGGCGCGGTCGAGCTCCCCGACGGCAACGGTAAAAAGGTTGTTTATATACCTCTTGATGACCGTCCTGTAAATTTGGATCGTGTTATATTCTTAGCGGAGGCAGCAGGGTTAGAATTATTACTTCCCGCAAGCGACCACTATGTAACAGTATTGGATCCCGATTATAAGGGTCTTTCAGACCAAGGTAACCCCGAGGAGCTTTTTGAATGGCTTAAATCGGTAGCAGACGAAGCCGATTATTTTGTCATTTCCTTGGACCAGCTCTTTTCGGGCGGTCTTGTTGGCTCTCGTGCGCCCTTTGGCGACTTGGACGATAGAATAACCAATGAGATCGGTGAAGACGGAAAATATTATCTTTCCGACAAGGAACAAGAAATTATTGATTATCTTATCCAGTTGTCTAACCGCGACAATACTCATGTTGTATATTTCGATACAGTAATGCGTCTTGCTTCCACGGTTAACTTCTTCGATTACCGCGGAAATGACTATGAAAATTTCCGTTCCTACGGTATTATAGAGCGTGAGCAATTCAGCGGAGATGCTCTTAATATCGATAATATCGTTGCTAATTATAATTACAATAAGAATCATCAGGCGATTGCTGTTGAGCTTACCGAAGCAAACAAGGGTAATTATAATATAAGCTACGGTGAAACCTCGGTTGGCTCTATGGTGTTTACCGATGAAACCTATGGCGCTACCCGTGGTCTTGATGCAACGGAATATAAAGAATACTTTGCGGCAAGAGAACGTAAATTGCGTATTGCCGATGCACTTTATCCCAATGTTGCCGAAACCGTGGATAGATTGTATATCGGTGTTGACGACTCTAACCCTAAAGTTACAATTCAGACAAACGAATGTAATTATATCACCGAAAAGCTTATCAAGGGCTATGACCAGTGTGCGCTTTTTGCAGGTGCAGACGAATTGGGCTTGATGGGTATTGCCGATGTTGCAACTCATATTTATGGCAATGTAGGCGTAAACCTTCAATATTTCGGTAACGGCAAGGATCAACCTGCCGACGAATTTGATAAGGGCACTCTTGACGAAACCGTAAAAACACATATCGCAGCTGTCGGTGCTGATTATAACAGCGCAAATCCTGAAATGGATATTCTTGTTCTTACAAGAACCGACAACGGCAACGGATATAACAGCACAGAGCTTACCGAGCTGAATAATCAGATTTCTGCCCTTGTGGCAAAGGCTTTGGATAACCAAAGCAAGGGTATTCCTACCTGTATTGTTGATACATCCTGGAGAAAGAGCTTGCTTGCTCAGGCTATACTTGACAGCGGTCTTGATATAGGGCGTCTTATGGGTTATAGCGAATGGAATACCGTTTCCAACGCGTTGGGTATCGGAATTTCCAATGCAGTTGCCCGTTATGCTTATCTTTCGGGTGTTGTTGTAAGCAATACCGAAAGCCAAGGCTATTATGATTACAGCCATGTAGGCTTCCTTAAGGTAACTGCTCATTCTTGGGCAAAGGATTATGCTTATCACCAAAAATCTGCTAAGCCTTATCCTTCTGAATCCGATTTTGATACACAGTTTAATGTATTTTATCAGTATGCAAAGATTGTAGCAGATAAAATCAACCAAGGCTCTATTTATGTAGGCAGAACCAAGAGCGGTGTTATGCTTTCCGAAAATCTTTATGATGTTTCGATCTTAAATCTCCGCTGGCCTTGGGACAGAGCCTTTGAAGCAACCTTCGATATCGGCGTATACGAAAACGGAGAAGCACTTCCCACAGGAAAGACAATTTCCAATTTGGCATTGAATAAGCCCTATACAACCTCTCCTCTCTATCAGCAGGGCGGTGCAGATGTATCCTGGGGCTGGTCCGATTCTGCTCCTGTAACCTATCCTGATGAAGGCGGTATTACTCTTACCGACGGCGCAATCGCGTCCTCCACAGCTAAATACAAGGATGTTGAATGGGCGGCATTCCATCCCAAATCTCCCGACTATATTACCAATGGATATAGCTCGATTACAATCGACTTGGGCGAGGTAAAGGATGTTTACCGTGCAAGCGTATATGTTGGTACAAGCTATCTCACATCAGGTATTTATACACCTAAATTGTTAGAGCTTTATGTTTCCAATGACGGTGTAAACTTTGAAAAGGTTGGCGAAACCGCTCCCTCTGATGATAGCTCCAAGGCTTGCAGTGCAATTAATATTTACAGTAAATATGAATATGCAACTGCAAGATATGTTCAAATAAGAATTTCTAGCGGTAATTATATGTTTGTTTGCGAAGCTCAGGTTTACGGCTGCGAAACAACTCCCGATTCCGCTGTTTCCGATCCTATCATGCCTACCCCCACAATGGAATCCATTGTAATCGACGGTTATTATAACGATTTGGGCTGGGCAGCCGACGGCTGGAAGTATGTTTCTCCCGAAAACGGTTATTGGCAGGATCTTCCTACAACTAGTAATACAATCTCTTATAGATATCAGCTTCGTACAGATGATACAAAGCTTTATGTAGCAGTTCAGGTTGATGTTGACCTTATTGTCGGCGGAAACGGTTCGGGTACAAACCTGCGTTTCTGGATTAATACCGACGATAGCTCCACCTATTATACTCATTTTTATGATGTAAACGGATTAGGAACTGCAGCAAAGTACAATACCTCCACAACCTCCAATGTGGGTGAAAATATTGAAAATAGCAGTATTAACGGCATTGTAACCAGCAATAACGGAAAATCCAATTTTGAATTTTCTGTTGACCTTGCTGAATTTAACGGTGAAAACGGATTTAATTATTATATCGCTGTTTCCAATTATAAGGACGGTCAGAACCTTTGCTTGTATTTCCCTCCTGTAATCGAGGGCACAAGCCGTTCAAGCAATCTTCCTTATAATAATTGGTATTTTGAAAACCAAGGCGTTTGCGATGTAGAAGCTGTTAAGTTAGGCGTGGTTGCAAACACATCTGCTCCCCGCTTGGAATTTGAAAGCTATACTGTTGATACCTCTAATGCTTATGTATATTGGGATACAAATGCTCCCAATCGCTTCAAGGATGACGGTATTCGTCTTATCAATGGTGTAAAGAGCACATTTGACGGATGGTCTGCTGAATATTCTGCATGGAAAATGAACCAAGGGGATGTTCTCGATGTAGAAATGAAGCTTTTGGCAACCTCTTATGTTGAAAAGGTTGTTGCATATTTTGCAGGCGAATGCGCCGGCGTTTCCCAGCCCGCTTCCATTACAGTAGCATATTCTGCCGACGGAATCAATTACACCTCTGTTGAGGCAGCTTGCAAAATCGAAAAGGTCTATACAACTACAAACAGCAATGAATTTAGCCGTTATGTTTATACAGTAGAGCTTCCCGAGCCTACCTTTGCAAGCCATATTAAAACCTCTATTCATATGCAGACATGGGGCTCCGGTATGATGTGGGTTGACGAAATCGAAGCATACGGCGAAATCCATGTTCATGAGGATGCTGACGGTCAATGGACAACTGATGAAAATGGCCACTCCCGTACCTGCTCCTGCGGAGTTGTATTCGACCAAGGCGACCATATAGGCGGCGAAGCAACCTGTACTGAAAAGGCAATCTGCTCTGTATGTAATACAGCATACGGCGACATAGATGAAAATAACCATGCCGGCGAAACCTACCTTGTAAACGAAAAAGAAGCAACCTGTACCGAGGACGGATATACAGGTGATGAGTATTGCTCCGACTGTGTTGCACCTCTTGCAGCAGGCGAAGTAATTCCTAAAAACGGTCACGCATACGGCGAATGGTACGAGGTTGAAGCACCTACATGTACCGAAACCGGTCTTGAACAGCGCGATTGTGCAAACTGCGACCATTATGAAACCAACGAGCTTCCCGAAAACGGTCACGATTACGAAGCAGTTGTAACAGAGCCTACCTGCACCGAGCAGGGCTATACAACCTACACCTGCCATTGCGGCGACAGCTATGTTTCCGATTATGTTGATGCAAACGGTCACGATTACGAAGCAGCTGTAACAGCGCCTACTTGTACCGAGCAGGGCTACACAACCTATACCTGCCATTGCGGCGACAGCTATGTTTCCGATTATGTTGATGCAAATGGCCACGCATACGGCGAATGGTACGAGGTTGAGGCTGCAACTGCTGACGAAAACGGTATCGAAAGACGTGATTGTGCAAACTGCGACCATTATGAAACACAAGAAATTCCCGCATTGGGACATAATTATCAGCCTACTGTAACCGAACCCACTTGTACCGAGCAGGGTTATACAACCTATTATTGCGATTGCTGTGGCAATAGTTACAAAACTGATTATGTTGATGCAACCGGTCACGACCACGAGGCAGTTGTAACCGAACCTACCTGCACCGAGCAGGGCTATACAACCTATACCTGCCATTGCGGTGACAGTTATGTTGACGATTACGTTGCAGCAAACGGTCATGCTTATGGCGAATGGTATGAGGTTGAAGCACCTACATGTACCGAAACAGGTCTTGAACAGCGCGATTGTAAGAATTGCGACCATTATGAAACCAACGTGCTTCCCGAAAACGGTCACGATTACAAAGCAGTTGTAACAGCACCTACCTGCACCGAGCAGGGCTATACAACCTACACCTGCCATTGCGGTGACAGCTATGTTGACGATTACGTTGCAGCAAACGGCCACGCTTACGGCGACTGGTATGAGGTTTTTGCACCTACTGAAACCGAGCCCGGTCTTGAAAAGCGTGAATGTGCAAACTGCGACCATTACGAAACAAACGAAATTCCTTCGACAAACAGCCAAATAAAGCTTGGCGATATCGACAAGGACAGCAAGATTAATATTGTTGACTATATGCTTTTGAAGCGTGCTTGCTTTGGTACATATACCTTAGACGCGCACCAAAAGATTGCAGCTGATATTGACAAGGACGGCGATATTGATGCAGTTGACTATTTGCTTCTTAAGAGCTTCTGCTTCGGAATGTACGTAATTGAATAATTAAAATAAAAATCCACTCGCGTAAATGGCACGCGAGTGGATTTTTTATATATGAAACGATTATTCAGCCTGCCTTTTCTTCATTCTTTGCCAATTAATAAATCCGTAAATATCGTTGATAAAAAAGGCAATAAAGCAGACTACAACCGAAATATAACGTATGTCGGAAATGCTTGCCAATACCCATAAAACAATAAGAACAATGTCATTAATTCCATAAGCCAATGCAAAATAAGGGCTTCTTCTGGCGGTTAAGTATACCGCAATAAAGCTTGTTGTAACCGAAAGCGTGCTGGGTAAAAGGTTCTTTGTTTCAAAATAAGCCAAAATGAAATAAAATATTGTTGTTACAGTAATTGCCAATACCAACATGAATACAAGATCGGCTTTTCCGATTTGGTTCACCTTAACCTCGGCTTTGTTCCCTTTATATGGATTCCGCAGCCAAGAAATTAAGGCAAAAATCGACATAGGCATGGACATCCCAAGATATGTTATCATTTCGCCGTAATAATCAAAGCTGTGGGAGATTCCGCCATAAATCAAGCTGAAAACAATCATCAAGGCTTGCCCGACGGGGTTCCCTTTGGCGCAAAAAATCAATGATGTCACTCCTATAATAGACGCAAACAGCGTCATATAATTACTTTGGTCAAACAAGGCAAAGGAAGCAACAATCAGCAAAACCGATATACTCCAAAGGACTAATTCAAGCCTTGAAAAATACTCAAAAAGCCTTTTCATCTATACCTCCAAAAAAATAAGCCTCCGCAAGCACATCTTCAAAGACCTAACGATGTGCAAACGGATGCTTGTGCATCACACTACCCGGTGG
>JAZSFY010000199.1:0-10514 GCA_045532415.1 Eubacteriales bacterium
GCTTGGCCTCCGACTTGTCAAACCTATGAAATTAAAAATTCCGATACTCATAAATTCCCCAAGGATGTGACTTCGATTGTTGAAGGTCTTTCCGAAAAAGGATATACCGCAGAGGTTCAATGGATTTCCGAAAGAGAAATAATCGTAACCTATATATTTGCAGAGGGCTACAGCAGAAACGTAGGCAAGGTTCCCTCGGAGCCGATAAAATGTAATTCCTTTTTCGCCTTGAAATGGGCTTTGGAAAACCCCAACATTCAATATATCCAGCTTGGCGATTGCATAAACAACCTTCCTCTTATCAAGAAGGAAGCAGGGGACGCAAATACATTTATTGATGCTATTACAGTTAAGGACAACAAATATTTGACTATTTCGGGCAACGCGGAATTTACTGCTATTGAGGTTGACGAAACAGCATATTATGCATACAACAACCTCATCTGCGTTCCTGAAGGAGCAAAGCTTGAGGTAAACGGCGAGGGCTCGGTTACCTATAACGGCTATAACCTCGAAACAAACAACTCTGTATTTTGTGTTCAATACGGTGTACTTACAGTTGACGGATGTACGGTTAACGGTGTTACAAAAAAGAGCGGTTCCTTTTCCCCCGCAATTATCAACATGTTTGGCACGGTTACCATTAAAAGCGGTAATTTTTACGGATATAATCTCAGTTCCCTTGGTCTTGGCGCAGTAACCGTGATAGGCGGTAATACAATCATCGAAAACGGCAGATTTGAGGTCTTGGGCGCGGGAATCGAAAATTACGGCTTGAAAGTTATGACTAAGCCCAGCGATGTTATCATCGAAAGAGGCGATTTCTATTCAAACGGCATAAAAATGCCCTCCGACAGTATGTCCCTCTCCCATTACGCAGATTTCAACAACCATATTGCAATGCGCGGCTCTACGGTTTATGAAACCAATGAGCTTTACCAATCGGATATAGACAACAGCTATGTCAGACCTCTTAAGATTTGTAAAATTGTAAAATCCGCAGGAATTGTTTTTGATATTCCTGTTGCAGGCAACAAGGTTGATGTTTCCCCCGAAATTACCGAGGGAATTAAGGTAAAATCGGTTAGCTGGTATGCCAACGGCTCAAAGATTCCTATGGCAAGCACATCTACCTTTGCTCTAAATTCCACTTATTCTGTTAAAATCACAATCGAAGCAGACTCTAATTCAAACTACGCTCTTGGCGACATGGACATTTTCAAATGCAAGATTAACGGCAAATCTGTTGACCTAACCTCGGCTGCAGGCGGTTATGAAATGTCCTTCGATTTCGGTCAATGTAAAAATACTCTTACAAGCGTTTATCTTACAGGTCTTACAATACCCAAGGAATTTGGCACCCCCGACGGTTCTATTATTGCAGACACCGAATCAAGCGGAAAGATTTCGATTTCCTCGGATATTTTCTGGTATGAGGACGGGGTTCTTATGGAATCGGACCAATTGTTTAAGAATAACAGCTTTTACGTCATTAAGGTTCCTGTATATGCAACCTCAAACTATATCTTTAATGTCGATGCCGACGGAACACCTCTTTTGGATTGCTATATCAACGGCATGAGAGCATATTCCGAAAGCTATGAGGACAAAAGCGGAACAAAATATGCAGTTATAGTTCTCGAGCTTGGATATTTATACGGAACAGTTGTTGAGGAGGTTTCTCTCAGCGTTGACCTTCCCACAGCAGGACAATATCCTCAATACAAAGCATACTGCAATGACCAATATAACGAATATTATATCGACGAAAGCCAAAATGCATGGTATGAGGAATATATAGGCCCCAATACAGGAGTTTGCACCTATTATAAGATTCGCGGTGTAAGCTGGTATGACGTTACCGATTCCAGCTATGTATACGAAAACGAAACCTTTATTGCAGGTCACACCTATCAGGTTTATATAGACATCCGCCCCTATGAGGGATATGAATTTTTGTTCAAATCGGTTGCCTTTGGGGACGACCTGCTTCTTTCGGCAACAGTAAACGGCGAAGCGGCAGAAGCGTCTATGTGGGGTAATGACGGACTTTACGAGCAGGGCATCATATATACCTTTGTTTGCCAGCCTGCTACCATAAGCAACATCGAAATAACCGGCTTCTCCTCTCCTGTTGCAGGAAAAACACCTGATTACACAATGGATTTCGACAGCGAACTTTATCAGTTAAAGACCGATTTCGGTACAGACAACACCGGTATCGAATGGTACACCTCCGCAGGAGATTTGATGAGCCCCAACGACACATTTGTTGAAGGTGAAAGCTATATGGTTCGTATACGTATCGAGCCTGTTGAAATAGACGGCAACAAAATGTGTAAATTCTATAACGGCACATCTATTACCCTAAACGGCGAAAAGGTTAAGGAAACAAGCGGCGGAAATCTTATTAACAGAAACACAAACAGAATCGAGCTGTTCTATTATTTCCAGCCTACACCTTCCGAAAAAGCGGTTTTGATTGGCGATATTAACGCCGACGGAAAATATACAGCAACCGACTATCTTATGCTGAAGAAGGTTATTTTCGGCACATTAAAGGTGGATACGCTTAAAGAGCCCGAAACAGCCTTTGAGCGTTGCGACGTTATTGCCGACGGCACACTTAAGGCGGCAGACTACTTTAAGCTCAAGCGCATGATTTTCCAATAAAACCAAATGTTTAATTAAACTACTATCTTTATACATAGAAATCCAACCGAGGAAGGAGAAGCCGTTTCAATTACGGCTTCTCCTTCACAAGCCCTAAAATCTCGAAAGGAAGCAACGAAAATGAAAAAACGTTTATTAAGCTTTTTACTAATTATCGCTTTATGCTTAGGCTTGACTCCCGCGGCGATGCTTTCTGCAAGTGCAGAAAAAGCAGGCGACATTTATGTTGCAGGCGTTCTTATGTCCGACGGCGATTATCTTGCCAACAACAAAACGTCAACTCAGACAACCAAGCCCTCGAGCGGTTATGCTTATTACAAAAACGGCATATTAACCCTTCGCAATTTTAGCTATACAGGTGAAGGATATAACATAGACAGCAATCATAACGCGCTGATATACAGCGATTATGCTGTTAGAATCGTCCTTGAAGGCAAAAACTCCCTTAAAGAGGGTACCTCCTCAAATAAGGTTTACGGTATAGAGGGCGAAAAATTAATTAAGATAACAGGCGAAGGCTCGTTGGATATCCAAGCGGTAAGCGGTTTGGCAACACAAGGTCAGGTTCATATTGTCAATACCACAGTTTCCATAACCACCACAGGCACAGGCATCAGCGCAATCGAAAGTGATATTTATATTTATGGAAGCATTGTTTCTGTTAATGCAAAATTCGACTGTATCCATACAATAAACGGCGGCAACATTTATATTTCAAACAGTACATTAAACGCTCATTCCGAAAAACAAATGGTGCTTTCTACAATAGACGATTTGTGTGTTATTAATAGTAGCTTAACTCTATCAAGAAACGGCAATTTTTCGGTAATTAATGCTTTCAACCTTGTCACACCCAACAGTAGTATAAAGGCTTATTCGGGAACAAACCCAAACGACCTTTCGGCATACGAGGATTATGATTCCTCGAAAAATTCCGAATATAATGTTATTACCATCAAGCCTACTTTCAATTACGCTTGGGTTAGTATAGGCGGAGTTAAATTAGACAGAGGCGATTTTCTTGCGTCCGGCGCAACCGAAGTAACATACACCGAACCCGAAAGCGGCGGTTATGCATATTTCAACGGAAAAGCACTTACTCTTAACAACTTTACTTATACCGGTGATTTTGCAATATTCAGCAATTATGATCTTGAAATAAAACTTGTAGGCACAAACAAGCTTACCACTACCGCCTCTAATAATGCGGCTATCTCAGCGGAATACGATATTTCTATACACGGCGACGGCAGTCTTTATATAACATCCGATTATCCTATTTATTCATACACCGGCAGTGTATATATAGATGATGTAACGCTGAACCTTAATTCTACAAAGGACTTTTGTATTGCTTCCCACCGAAAAAATGTGGAAATAAATAATGCCACTGTTTATGCATACGGCAATTCCGGTCTTCTCTCTCAAACGCCCTTTGGCGACGTTATAATCAACAGCAGTTATGTTGACATAAGCGCTCACTTCTACGGTATTTATTCCTACGGCGCAATATATATTGATGACAGCTATACTCTGATTCGTTCCAACAACACATCCAGCGATTCCACATATATGTCGGTTTTTGCATCAGAATATATCGCTTTTTCCAATCAAGCAAACGTTTATGCTTCTACAAGCAACACCAACACCAATTTGGTAAGCTTTGATTTTAACAACTGCGAGACCTATGACTATATCAATTCTACAAGAGCTGTTCTTAATTACATTGATATTGTTAATATCGCTCCTGCCGAAACCATGGCATTCCCCGATTTTAAGGCATCGGCAGACAGCGGATACACCGAAATCGTTGATGTAAAATGGTATGCCCTTGACGAAAACGGCAATATCGACGAAGAATTATTGGAAAACGACAGCACCTCTTATTTCTATAACGGCGAAACCTACCGTGTTTATGTTACGGTACGCGCCTTTAAGGGTAAGGAATTTGGCGATGCGGCGCTTTCGGCGTATATTGGCGACAAGGCAGTCCAATGCTATTCCCAAAGCTCTACAAACCTAAAGGAATATGTTTTATACCGGGATTATGTAGCAAGCCACAATCCCGACAATTACACAGTTTCTCTTGACGGTATCGTTCTTAAGGACGGTGAATATCTTGCAGACAACGGAACTTCGGCAACAACAACCAAGCCCTCGGGCGGTTATGCTTATTATTCCGACGGTACATTAACTCTTGAAAATTTCAAGAGCAAAAACAGAGGTCTGCGCTTTACAGAATCCTATTTGACAATTACAAGTATAGGAGATAACAAGCTTTCCAGCATTAATGACAACAGCCTTAATGACGAAAAGCCTTATGAGGTTGCCATATACGGCGACGGTTATCTTTATGTTAACGGCATGGGCGAATCCGACGGATATGCCTTTAACGTAGCCACCGCAGTTTGCTTTAACGAGGGCTATGTTGATCTTGATGACGAGCTTTACGGATTCAAAACAAAGGCAGTTTATATAAGCGGTGCCGAGGTTTATTGCTATGTAAGCCAAGGCGGTGCTTTCAACGGAGAATGCGACCTTTATGTTTCTGACGGCTCATTCAAGGTTTTGGACGGCGGCGGTTGGGGACAAAATATCAACGACAGCGTCAATATTATAGGCGGCGACGTTTATGTTACCGATGACGACAGCGGCAGCCTTGATGACGCTATGCCTTGGGACGGCGTAACCTCCCTTAACGAATATTTTGTTGTTTGGGTACTTCCCGAAGACAGCGCCTCGGTATATGTTGACGGTATCAAGCTTAAAAACAAGCAATATCTTCCCGAGGGTGAAGATGTTCCCACTAATGTTGCTCCCTCCTCCGGCGGTTATGCTTATTTTGAAGTAATCAACGGCAAAAATACCCTTACTCTTAATAACTATGAGCTCGGCACCGGACTTGTGGGAATATATTCAGGGGTATCCCTCACATTGAATTTGGTAGGAAACAGCAATATCTATACCAGCGAAAACGGTATATCTATACCGGATGCAAGCCTTACCGTAGAAGGTACAGGCAGTCTTACCATATATTCCCACAGCAATGCGGTAGCCATCGGTTACGGCGATTTGATTATTAACAGCGGTTCACTTAACCTCAGCGTAATTGGATGCGGTATTGTTACATATTACGGAAATGTAATCGTGAATGGCGGTAACCTCCTCATCTATGGCGACGAGGGTATTTACACCAGCTACGGCAATGTAGAAATCAACGGCGGTAACCTTGATATTAATTCGATTTATGACGGAATATGCGTAGACACAGATCAAGACTCCAACAGCATGGTTATCAACGGCGGTAATGTTACCATTTCCTGCGACGATGAGGATGCCATTGATACCACATACTGCGATTTTACTATGAACGGCGGTAAGCTTACTGTTACCAATGCAGGCTGTTGCGTAATTGAATCGGATAATATTTATATAAACGACGGCGAATTGCTGTTTGGCTCGGAAACCAAAACCGACGGTCTTTATACAAACAACCTCACAATAAACGGCGGTACCCTAAAGACCACAGGTGACGGAAGCATGATCGATGAAACATTTATCTGTTCCGTTCTGGAAATCAACGGCGGTTTAATTGAAATTTACGGCGATTATGCAATCTACGCCGAGAAAATTACAATAGCAGAAGGCCTTAATCCCAAGGCTTCCGAAAACCTTGACGGAAGCAATTTGGTTGCATTTAATGCAGAAAATGCAGACAGCTATTCCTATTTCACCTGTGGCGGAAGCTCCTTCCTTGTGGGCGACGTTAATGCTGACGGAAAATATACAGCAACCGACTATCTTATGCTGAAAAAGGTAATCTTCGGCACATTAAAGGTGGATAAGCTTAAAGAACCCGAAACGGCCTTTGAACGTTGCGATGTTATTGCCGACGGCAACCTTAAGGCGGCAGACTATTTCAAGCTCAAGCGCATGATTTTCCAATAAATAATTTTTCGATAAAAGGAGGAAAAATTATGAAAAAACTATTTAAGAAAGCACTCAGTCTGTTGATGTGCCTTGTAATGGTCACGTTCATGGTCCCCTCGGCAATGCTGACAGCATTGGCTTGGGATGAATACATTGAATGCGAATTTTGCGGTGCAGGCTGCGGTGATGATTATATCTGCTCCTGCGGCGAACATTGCAGTGAAGAAAGCGGCAGAGACTGCTATCAAGAACACCATTGTACCGAATGCGGCGACGCATCAACTGAACTTTGCGATTGCGGTAAATGCTATTTCTGTGGCGGAGAATGCTCCGCGGGCGATCCCGGATGCCTTGAATGTCATTTAGCAGAAGGCATGGCTTGCGCCGATTGCGGTCAATGCTGGTATGATTATGATACTATCTGCTCTAGGTGCCATGGTTGCAAAGTGTGTATCGGTTATTGCAGTAACGGCGATGAAGACCATTATTATTGTATCGATTGTCACGAGGACGGAGAGATCTGCCCCGAATGCTCAGAATGTTATCTCGACTACGATATTGACCATTGTGACAGCTGTTATACCTGCAAAGATTGCGTATATATCTGCCCCGAATGTAACCTTTGCGAAAACTGTGTTCAAATATGCGAAAATTGCGGAGAAATATGCGTAGAATGTCACGAAGCCAACGGTGAAACCTGCCCTAATTGCGGTTTCTGCCATTTCGGTGAAATATATTGCTTAGATTGCGGTATTTGCTACAACTGCGAATATATCTGTCCCGATTGTGAGCTCTGCTATGAATGTTATGGTGATTACCATTGCGTCATCTGCGACGAATGCTTTGAGGTTAACGGTCAATGCCAAACCGGCGGCGACCATTGTGCTGACTGTTGCGCAGACAACAATTGGATCTGCCCCAACTGCGGTGACTGTACAGAAGTCAATGGTTCCGATGTGGTATGCCGAGATTGCGGTGCTTGCTCAAATTGTACCGAAATATGCACTATTTGCGGCGGTTTCTGTATCGAATGTGCTAAATTTGAAGAATGGCTCCACTGCGGTGAATGCGGTGAATGCTTTGAGGGCAGCGCACTTATGTATTGTTCCGATTGCTACCTTTGCGAAAACTGCACCGAAATATGCCCCGAATGTTGGGAATATTGTGTTGACTGTCAGATAAAAGATGGTTCGCATTGTCCTAGCTGCGGCGGTTGTTGCTATTATCTTTACGAGAAATGCCAAGGCGGATGCGGAAAATGCAGTAATTGCGCCGACAACTTTTGCGATATCTGCCATCAATGCGGCGATTGCGCTTTGAAAAATGAAGATCATTGCGTTGAATGCGGTAACTGTTTTAGACTTGACGGCAGAGAATACTACACCTGCTGGGATTGCCTGCGTTGCTCCGATTGTATTGGAGATGATAAATATTGCTATGCCTGCGGCGGTTGTGACGACTGTATTGCAACAACTATGACAGGTTATCACTGCAAGGGCTGTCATTTGTGCTTTTCCGATGATGTTGATTCCTGCGAAGAAGAATGCGGTTATTGTGTAAATTGCTGCGGTCAGTTTGCGATTGTAAGAGGTTCTATAAACGTAATGGGAACCGAAAATGCATCCGACATAAGAGTTACCTTGATAGAATTCGGTATGCCCGAGGCGTCCTATGAATTTATCCTGAGCGCAGATTCCGAAAGCTACAGCTTCGAGGGTATCGCCTTTGGCACCTACACCCTTATAATCGAAAAGGAAGGCTATGCAAAAGCTGAATATCTTGTTAAGCTTGACCAAGCCGAAAACTATTACAGCTTCAATATCTACATGGTCGGCGATATTAATGCTGACGGTAAATTCAGCGCAACCGACTATTTGATGCTCAAGAGAATTATTTTCGGTACATTAAAGGTTGAAGATATTAAGGAGCACGCTTCTGCAATGTCCCGTTGCGATGTTATTGCCGACGGCAACCTTAAGGCGGCAGACTATTTCAAGCTTAAGCGCATGATTTTCCAATAATAGTTTATTTCCAATGAGTTTATGGCATAAATAAAGAAAAAACACCGCCGTGATTAATATCACGTCGGTGTTTTATTTCAATCAAAAATAAGCTCTCCGTTTTCGTCGGCGGTTGCGGTTTTAAAGGTCATTGTACCTCCATAGCCGTCAATTCCCTTAAAGCCCGTGAAAACGATTTTGTCATTCCAAACGGCGCCCTTGGGAACCGATGCACAGGGAATCTCGGGTGATTTCGGCATTCTCCAGCCATGGAAGGGCTTGTCGGAAACCATATACCGCGCCCTGCCCTCAAGGCTGAATATTAAATAATATCTACCTTTATAAATAATATAATCGGGACATTCGGGCTGAATACTGTTATCCGAAACATAGATAGGCGCTTCCGCCTCCTGCCAAGACCTTAAATCCCCCGACAGAAAATGGGCAAGACAGCCCTTGTTTTCCGAAGCAAGGGAGGTTGTGAGAATCATGTGGAACAATCCGTCAGCCCCTTTTATGATTTTCGGGTCACGGGCTATTGAACGGTCATATTTCTCGGGAAGTATAAAGGCAAAATCCTTGTCCTTTTGGAAATGATAGCCGTCATTGGAAACACTACGGCAGATTGGCGCCGCAAGATTGCCTCCACGTCTTATTGTATAATAAAGATATTCCAAGCCCTCATGCTCAATCCAAGAGCCTGTACAAACCGAGCCCTCTGTGGGATCGGTTATTTCAACAGCCATAGGGTGAACCGCCCATTCCGAAAAATCCCTTGTGGAAATATGCTCCCATTGGTGGGCGCCCATTCCCCATTTACTATAATGGTGGTGGCGGTCCTTTAAATAAAGGACATGGTATTCCCCATTTCTTACATAGGGCATACAATCCCCCACAAAAACCTTTTCCTGAGGACGCCAGCCCTCTGCGTTATTAAACACGCTGATAACATTGGGTATATCATATTTAGGCCGAACATATTTTTCTATTTGAAAATCAAATGCAGATTGGATAGAATCACCTTGATTAAACAGACGGTTGCCTGCAGGCCATTCCTCGTCAACAAGAGCTTGGTTAACATACAATTCGATTCGATGATTCATCAAAACCAGCTCGACAAAATCGCCGACCTTAACCTCGCCTTTTAACGCCAAGGGGTCAACATGAAAATCATATTTAACCCAGCAGGTCAATTCCCTCTCGTCTGCTTTTATTTCAATAGTTTTTTCTTGATTGCTGTATGAAGCCCCGTAAAAGGGCATTTCGCTGACTGTAAATGAAATTTTAATATCCATAATAAATCCCTGCTTGTGATTGATTAACACTATTATAACATCCTTATATCCCTTTTGGCAAACCTTTTTTAGGGTTTTGGCGCAAACATTGACAAATATATATGACCGTGATATAATCATAAAAGAAAATCACCTCACGAAAGGAGTTTTATAAAATGATTGCACACCACGAGGTTTTGAACACCTGACAATTTAATATTGGCATATATAACTTAATGCTGTTATGCCGTTTTAAGTAGCCTTTTGTGAATACTATAACTATTGGTTGTAGCACACTTAATAGGTGTGTTATTTTTATACCTATTTTTAACGTGAGGATTATTTTATGACTATACAAGATTTTATTAAATATTACAAAAACGGACACGGCAGAGCTGTTTGCGCTTTGCAAAGCGTTGCCGATAAAGAACCCTACCGCAAGGCATTTTTAGAATGTCTTAAAGAAACAAGAGGCGCATATCGGGAAGAAAAATATATATCGAATATTGCAAAAAACCTTGGAAAAAGCATTGCCATCCTGCTGGGCGCCACACTGCTGTGCGCCCTGTTCCAACAGCTTGGCTTTACCGACGCCAATCTGATTATGGTGTACATTCTGGGCGTGCTGCTGATCTCT
>JAZSFY010000109.1:0-5828 GCA_045532415.1 Eubacteriales bacterium
CTGAATCCAGTGAGCCCGAATCAAGCGAGCCCGAATCAAGCGAACCCGAATCCAGCGAGCCCGAATCAAGCGAGCCCGAATCCAGCGAGCCTGAATCAAGCGAGCCTGAATCCAGCGAGCCCGAATCCAGCGAGCCTCCTGTGTCCTCCGAGCCTCCTGTATCTTCGGAGCCTCCTGTGTCTTCAGAGCCTCCTGTGTCCTCCGAGCCCGAGATTCCTTCTCTTAATTTGGATGTCAGCACTAAAAATATAAACGGCTATAAGGTTTTAATCAACAATAAAGAAATTGATCTTTCTTCCCAAAAGATTAAAGAAGGCGATAAAATCACCGTAGCTTTTGAAACAACAGGTCAATTCTATCCCGAAAGAGCTAAGCTTAAGGTGAATGGCAAAGCTGTTACTATGACAGGTAATTCATACACCTTTACCATTTCGGAAGATACAAAAATTGTTCTTGAATATTGTATTGTTGCCGTTACCTTTACCTTAAACGGTCCCGGAACCTATGAACTTCTTGACCAAACAGGTCTTAAATTGGAGATAACCAACGCTAATGCAGGCTCTTTCTCCAAGGTTGTTTATTTGGATACCGAAAATACATACAGCCTCAAGATTACTCCTGCCTTGAATTATAAGCTTCAGGATATTGTTTTGATTTCCTCTCCCGACAAGGTGCTTCAGGGAGATGTATACCACTTCAGATTTAGCTCTGCAGGTACTGTTACTGCGACACTTGTTCCCGGCGAAGCTCCTGTTGTTCCTACCGAGCATTCTGTAAGCATCAGCGTAGGCAACGGCGGTAAAATCACCGCAGACAAAACCGAAATTATCGGGGGAAGCGATGCTGATATTAAGGTAAAAGCAGGCGGTTCCTTGGAAATCGTTGTAACACCCGATGAGGATTATGAGGTTGACGTTTTCCTTGTAGGTGATACAGCGGTTGAGCTTACCGAAAACAAATATACATTAACCGACGTAACCGATGATGTTAAGATTCAGATACTTTTCAAGGAAATCCAAGACGGAGAGGTTGAAGGTATCGGTGTTGATGATATCGATTGGGAAGCATCTCCTGTAAAGGTTGATGTAACCGACGGAAGCAAGGTTCTTTTGGAGGTTTTCCAGAAAATTGCTTCTCTCGAGGCCGCTGAAGGCAAATATGTTGAATTTGTAAGTGCAAATGCTGTTATTTATGTTCCCTATGGCGGAGCATCTGTGGGCAGCAGCGCGGCTGTGGATATGTCTGTTTCCGAAATCACCTCGGGCAACAGCTTTAATGCTGTTAAAACTGCTGTTGAAGCCGCAGGCGCAGTTAGCGTACAATATAAAATATATTCCTTTAATGTGAATATCGTTCTTCCCAAGGATACCAAGGTTGTATTCAAGCTTGGTTCGGGATATGTAAATTCCGAAATCGTTCCCGTTTTGTTCGACTTGAGCAATAATAAATTCTCCCGTAAAAATCCTGTGGATCAAATTACAGTTGTTTCGGGAGAGGGTGTTACAGATAAGATTGCATATTCTAATGAAAATCTTATGATATGCGCTAAGGAATACTTTATTAAGCATTCTATTGAATCTGCTGTTTTGACAGAAAACGGCACAATCACTCCCGTAGGCTTGAAAGAGGTTTACGACGGAGGCTCGGTTGTTTATACAATGTCTGCAAATGAAGGCTATGTTATTAAAAAGGTTCTTGTTGACGGTCAAATTGTTCCCAATGCAGTTGATATCGATGCCTTTACATATTCCTTTGACAATGTAACAGCAGACCACGTAATTAAGGTTGAATTTGGAAAGATTGAGGTTCAGGAGCCTGTTTCCTCTGAGGCTGAATCTATTCCTGTAGAAGAACCTGTGGAAGATGATGGCAGCAACAATACTACAATCGTTATATTGATAATTGCTTTTGTTGCAATTGCAGGTGCCGCGGCGTTGTTTATTGTTAAATGGCGTCAGGAAAAGTTTTAATATATGAAAAATATTAAATTAAAGGCAACAGAGCTTTTCAAAAAAGCTTCTGAATTTTTAAAAAAATATCCTTTTTGGGCAGGTCTTGTAATCGGTGTAGTGGTTATTTCGGTAATTGTCACCATAATCTTAAGCCTGAGCCAAGGTTCTCCCAAAAAGGATGATGAGTCTTCGTCCCATTCGGAAAGCGTTAGCGAAGAAGTATCCAATGTCAAGGAATCATCCTTGGAATGGGGCGAGGGAATAACCTCCGATATTCCTCAATTTTCGGGGAAGGCAGATTCGTTTGATCAAAATGACAGCTATGCTTCTGCATATTATTCCGATGTGACAATCGAGCAAGCCAACGAATACGCCGAAAAGTTGCAGGAGGAGCTTAATGTAACCTTTTCTTACAGCGATAAATTTCCCCGTTCGGCAATTTACGGAGAAAAAATTATTGTAATACATTATAATGTGACAGAAATGAAGCTTTCGGTCACGGTTGTAAAATCATAAGCGAACAATTTTACTGGAGATAAAAAGAAAATGACCATTACCAATTCAATCAAAGCGATTATTATTGATTGCAACCGTATTCTCGTTGTTAAAATGCGCGATGAAAACGGCTATGAATATTACACACTTCCCGGAGGAAAGCAAAAGCCTGACGAGCTTATGATCGATGCGCTCAAGCGTGAGGTCAAGGAAGAAACAGGCTATACCGTAGAGCCCAAGAGCCTTTTGTTCATTCGCGAGGGCTTTGAAGAAGAAAAGCATAGAATCGAATTTATGTTTGTCTGCGAAACTATCGGCGAGCCTGATAATTCCTCGTTGGAATATGACGTTAATCAGGTGGGTACAAAATGGCTTCTTATTGATAATATAATGCACGAGGAGCTTCATCCTGTTGACCTTAGAGAGGTTATCAAGCGTCATTTCCTTGGAAAGACCAATGCGATCTATTTGGGTGAAATGAAATAATTCACTCCAACGGAGGTTAAATATGTCGGTTTATATCGCAGAGGGAATAAGTCCTCTTGCTGTTAAAGCATTTTTTAAGAATTGCTCCGATAATTCCATGAATATAAGAGCCCTTCAAATTGTTAAGAAGGGACAGCCCCTTGTTCGGGTAACCGTTCCGCCTTATAATTTCGAAGAAAAATGCTATTTATATTCACTTTCCAAATCCTTCACATCGTTAGCCTGCGGTATTTGTATAGATGACGGTAAATTGTCGGCAGACACAAAAATGGCCGAGCTTTTTGCCGACAAAATGCCGGAAAATATTTCTCCCGAGCTTGAGAAAATGACCTTGGGTGACCTTCTTTCCATGCAAAGCGGTCATGCAGGATGTGTTCTTCCGTTTATGCGTACTGCCGAGGATTCCTTAAAGGCATTCTTTGCTCAGCCCTTTGTTATTGAGCCGGGCAAAGCTTTTTGCTATGACACAGGGGCTACCTGCGTTTGTGCCGCTGCGGTTGAGCGCGTAACGGGTGAAAAGCTTGTGGATTTCATTTATGAGAGAATGCTCTCGAAGATGGATATTGCAAAGCCTCGGTGGGATGAATGCATGGACGGTCAGACCTTTGGCGGCACAGGGCTTTATCTTTCCAATAATGATATTGTCAAATTCGGAACTATGCTTATTAACAAGGGCGTTTATAACGGTCAGCGCATAATAAGCGAGGAATATCTTGCCCAAGCTACCAAAAAGCAATCCCTGGAGCCTGATGACAGCATAAAGAAATGGACAGCAGGCTACGGCTATCAGTTTTGGTTGAACGGCAGAGGCGGTTTTAGAGGTGACGGCGCATTCGGTCAATTTTGCTTTGTGTTGCCTGAGGATGATACTATTGTTGTATTTACAGGGGAAAGCATGAATACAACCGGCGAAATGGACTTTATGTTCGAGATGCTGGATAATCTGTATGGTAATGACGGGGATGCGGAATCTCTCGTCAATTTGGTCGAAGGTATATACAAGCCCAATCCCGTTATTGGCGGATTTAATGACGATATTAGCTTTTCTGTTGAAGAAAACAGCTCGGATATTAGGAGAATCAGATTTTTCGGAGAAAAGCTCCTTCATGTTGAAATGGAAACCGATTACGGCAAAAAGGAAGTTGTCTGCGGTAACGGTGAATATATCCTTAATAGAGTGATGCTGAAGAATCTTTGCGTGGGCTTGGATGCCCGTGACGAACGCAGAGATACCATCGAAAGGCTTAGCCTTTATTGTGCTTATGAAATGACAGACAGTAAGCATTTAAAGCTAACCCTTCGCCATAAGGACAGACCTCATACTCAGCATTGGTATATCGATTTGGAAGAAGGAAAAATCGATATCAAGATTATGGCAGGCATCATAACAACGACATTTTTAAAGCTGAATCCCCTTGAAAGGGCAGAATAAATCAAAAAGAGAAAAAGAGAAAAGGAAAAACACATGGTAAATTTTAGGTATAAACAGATTGAATCTGTTACAGATGCAGATTATGCGGCTTTTAACGAAAGACTTGTTGCCGCAGACGGATATTTCCGTAACAAAAACGGCGCAGGAAACGATTTCCTCGGTTGGAGAGATAATTGTGTTCAGCCCGATAGCGAGGAATATGCACGTATAAAGGCTTGTGCAAAGAGAATCCGCGAAAACAGCGATGTTCTTATTGTTGTTGGTATCGGCGGTTCTTATCTCGGCGCAAGAGCTGTTATAGAATATCTCAAAACCCCTTATCACAATCAGCTTAAAACAGGCGACCCCGAGGTTTATTTCCTTGGTAACTCCTTCTCGGGCTGCGAGCTTAATACTGTTCTTTCTCTTTGCGAAGGCAAAAGAGTCAGCATTAATGTAATCAGTAAGTCGGGCACAACAACCGAAAGCGCTGTTGCTTTCCGTATTCTTCGTGAATATATGGAGGGCAGATATGGCAGAGAGGGCGCTGCGGAAAGAATTGTTGCAACTACCGATGCAAACAGAGGCGCGCTTCTTTCTCTTGCAAAGCAGGAGGGCTATGAATGCTTCGTAATTCCCGATGATGTAGGCGGACGCTTCTCTGTTCTTACTGCAGTTGGTCTTCTTCCTGCGGCTGTTGCGGGCGTTGATACCGATGCTTTGCTTCAGGGTGCGATTGATGAAAGAAATGCAATTTTTGCTTCCGATATCAATAATCCCTGCTACAAATATGCTGTTCTCCGTAACATCATGCTTTCCAGAGGCAAGACAAACGAGGTTCTTGTAAGCTATGACCCCGATTTCCGTTTCATGGGCGAATGGTACAAGCAGCTTCTCGGCGAAAGCGAAGGTAAGGAAAAGAAGGGCTTGTTCCCCTCCTCGGTTACATATTCCAGCGACCTTCATTCTCTCGGTCAGTATGTTCAGGAAGGCGCTCCTATCCTTTTTGAAACAATCTGTCTTCCCTCTGCTCCCGAAAAGGATTCTCCCGTTATTCCCTTTGATGAAGCAAACGGTGACGGCTTGAATTTCCTTACCGGCGCAACAATGGACCAGATTAACGAAAAGGCAATGCTTGGTACACTTCTTGCACACCGCGACGGCGGCACCGACAGCGCAATAATCGATTTTGGCGGCAAGGATGCTTATTCCTTGGGCGAGCTTATTTATTTCTTCTTTGCGGCTTGCACTATTTCGGGTTATATTCTTGGCGTAAATCCCTTTAACCAGCCCGGTGTTGAAGCATATAAGAAGAATATGTTCGCTCTCCTCGGAAAGCCTGGATATGAAGACGGCAAGGATGCACTTCTCGAAAAAATCAAGAATATCTAATTTAATGTGTTAAAAAATTAAAAAATCTGTCAACTTGGTATTGATTTTTTAGTGAAAATAGAGTAAAATAGAAAAACAAAGAATCCCTTGTG
>JAZSFY010000289.1:0-1566 GCA_045532415.1 Eubacteriales bacterium
CCGTATACACAAATTCTCATAACACATTCTCCTTATATAAAATTAATCTTTCCATTTTTCAATAAGCTCGCGGATTTGAGAAGTCAGCTTGCCATTATCCTTATTAGGTCTGCCTCTCTTTGTTTTCGCTAAGAGGAGAAGCTTTTCAGCCTCGGCAACAAGGTTGTTATAAACCATATCTGCACGGCTGTTGCCCTTGAAATAGCTTACTCTGTCGATTGCCTTTCCTTCGGTAAATACGGTCATTTTACCCGAAGCGAGATCATATTCTGTTCCGCTGTAAGGTGCTTCGGCAGAATAGCCCTTTTCGTTAAGAAGGTTTTTAAAATCAACACAAGAATCGTCATCACCGTGGTTTACAAAAACAAGCTGAGGCTTATTTTTAAATCCATAAAGCCAATTCAAAAGACCATCTCTGTCGGCATGACCGCTTGTACCATGGAGAGTACATATTTGGGCGTTAACCGAAATTTCTTCGCCGAATATTGTAACAGACTTTTCTCCGTCCTGAAGCTTTCTGCCCAAGGAATTTTCGGCTTGATAGCCTACAAAAAGTACAATACTGTTGGATTTCCAAAGGTTATGCTTCAAATGGTGGCGTATTCTGCCCGCTTCACACATACCGCTTGCAGAAATTATAACCTTGGGAGTATCATCAAGGTTTATCGCCTTAGATTCATCTGAGGTTTGAGTGATACGGATATCGTCAAACCAAATGGGGTTAATTCCCTGCTTTACCAAGGCGAGAGTTTCGTCGTCAAAGCATACTGTGTTACATTGCATGAATATTGCGGTAGCCTCGGATGCAAGAGGGCTATCAACATATACAGGGAAATTAGGTCTTGTTGTAACCAAGCCCTTTTGCTTTATTTCACGAATCATATAAAGCATTTCCTGAGTTCTGCCAACGGCAAAGGAAGGAATAATAACATTTCCACCTCTGTCCATTGCTGTTTGAATATATGCCGCCATTTCGGCTACTGCATCGGAGCGCACTTCGGCATGAAGGCGATTGCCATAGGTGGATTCTATAACAAGATAATCTGTTTCCTCAACAAATTGAGGGTCGCGGATTATACCTTGATTGGTGTTGCCTACATCACCGCTGAAAACAATCTTCTTTTGAGTATCGCCCTCGGTAAGCCAAAGCTCGATACAAGCAGAGCCCAAAAGGTGACCTATATCAGTAAATCTTGCCACAATACCGTCTGCGGCAGGAATCTTTTCGCCGTAGTTACAACGTCTGAAAAGTGAAATCGCTCCCAAAGCATCGTTCATGTCATAAACAGGCTCCACAGGCTCACCGCCTGCACGCAGAGATTTTTTGGTTCTCCATTGTGCTTCGGATTCCTGAATATGAGCCGAATCGCGGAGCATTATGTTACATAAATCGCAGGTTACATCGGTGGCAAAAACCGTTCCCTTAAAGCCGTCACGGTATAATTTAGGAATCATGCCCGAATGGTCAATGTGAGCATGAGTTAGAAAAACAGCCTCAATATTATTAGCAGGCACAGGCAGAGGAATATTTTGGAATACGTCACGTCCCTGCTCCATACCGCAATC
>JAZSFY010000018.1:0-2011 GCA_045532415.1 Eubacteriales bacterium
AAAAATCCGCGATATACGTGTGTTTTATCGCGGATTTCTTCTTTGTCTTGTAACAAAACTATTGAGTTTTAAGGTGCTTTGCAGTTTTGCGTGTATTTGCTTTGTTCCGGAACGACGGCAAAAAACGAAGGAATACGTCTGTATTTCAAGGCTTTTTGACTAAGTTACGGGGCAAAACAATAGCGCAAAACCGTTTTCTCACTATGGTGCATCGCCCAAAGTCGGGTTTTTTCTTTTGCTATTAAATTCAAAACTTATGCAGAAGCTTCAACAGATGTGCTTTCAATGGACACATCGCTTATTTCAGCGGGAATGCTGGATTCCTCAAGAGAGCTGTCCGAGGCTTCCCCCAAAACCTCCTGAGATGCATCAACTTCGCTTTCAACCTCTTTAGCAGGTGCCTTGCAGTCGCCTGCAATAAGAAGAACGAGAAGGAGGATTATTTCTAAAGAAATAAAAAGTAATCCCTTTTTAGTGTTAGGCTTTTTGACCTTGATGTTTAAAATAAATCCCAATGCTAATGCAAGATAACCTAATCTGAAAATCCAAACGCTAACGTTTGCAGGAATAAATGTAGTTAATACAAAAAGGAAGGTTACTAAAAATACTGACATAGGAATGGGAATGCCGCGGAAATACTTCATTTTACGGTTTTGATTGTTATTGGCAAGCGTATTAAAATACGCCAAGCGTATAGCACCGCAAATAACGAATAAACCGTATATTATCACATCGATGGCCCCGTCAAATCCAAAGGAGAAAGCGACAAAGCAGGGTGTTACACCAAAGCTTATTACATCGCAAAGGCTGTCGATTTGAACTCCGTAGAATCTGTCCTCCTCAGTGCGGTTCTTTTGCGACCTTGCAATCGTGCCGTCGAACATATCACATAAAAGGGATAGGAACATAAGATAAATAGCATATTTAATATCGCCGTTTGCCGCAAGAAAGCAGGCTGTTATAGCCGATAAAAGTCCGAACATTGTGACAAAATTGGCTAAAGAATAAAATCCGATAAACATAATTTCCTCCCAAATTGCCTATTTATAACGATCGATATTCTTCAATTCGCTGTAAAGCTTCTTGTAGCTTTCATGCCGTTCGGATGAAATACTGCCATTTTCCACGCCTTGAAGGATACCGCATTCGGTTTCCTTGGTATGGGTGCAATCGGAATATCTGCAATCCTTTTCGTATCCTGCAAATTCGGGGAAAAGGCTATGCAGCTCCTTATGGTCGATTGCACAGTAAAGCTCGGTGTTAACAGCGGTAAAGCCGGGCGTGTCTGCTAAATATGTTTTGTCGCCAAGAGGGAATAGCTCTGTGGTTCTTGTGGTGTTCTTTCCTCTTGAAATTTTTTCCGGCAGACCGCCGGTGTCTAATTGCAAATGTGGATAAAGGGAATTAATAAGGGTAGATTTACCAACACCGGAAGCACCGCACAAAACACAAATCTTTCCCTTTAAAAGGGCTCTTACGTCCTCGATACCGCTGCCGTCCTGAGAGCTTGTTTCGATTACAGTAAATTTGGTTTTTCGATAAATTTCGCGGATCTCCGAGCAATCTGCCAAATCACTTTTTGAAATGATTATTGCACACTCAATTCCGTTTTTCTCTGCAATAACTGTCAATAGATCGATATTATAAAGATAAGGCGCAGGGTCTTTGGGAGCGACCACCATTGCCAAAAGGTCTATGTTGGCAACGGGCGGTCTGATAAGGGAATTTCGTCTCGGCAGATGGGAGGTTATAAACCCATTCCCATCGCCGTTATCACGAAAAATTACCCTATCTCCTGCAAGGACCCTTCCTTCTGTTTTTCTTGTTTTTGTACCGCAACGGCAGGTGAATAGCTCGCCGTTGGATTCTAATGTATAAAGTCCATTTTTCCCCGAAAGGACCAAGCCTTCCTTTTCGATTATACTCAAGCTATAACCTCGGAACTTTCATTATCACCTATAGCGGGCTCACTGATTTCAGGCTCGCTTAATTCAGGCTCGCTGATTTCAGG
>JAZSFY010000052.1:0-4400 GCA_045532415.1 Eubacteriales bacterium
AATGGATTCCCGAAGGCGAAGAAGATACCTCGGTAGACTGTGGCTTTTAACCATAGTCTACCCCTATATAATCATTTCCCTCTAATGGTCAAAATTTTTATTTTATACAATTGACACAATCGGCAGAGATGTGATAAGGAAGTTTCTGTTGTTCCCTGCTGTGAAGGATATTTAAATTATGGATGGATTCAAAGCAATTTCTTTAGATAATTTTAAAGGACGTATTCTTGTTACTAGCGATATACATGGTCATTTTGATTATCTGATTCAATTACTTCAAAATACCGAATTTTCCGATGATGACATTTTGATTGTTAATGGCGATATGATTGAAAAAGGACCTCAAAGTCTTTCCGTTGTACGCTATATCAAAGGTCTTTGCGAAAGCGGCCGTGCTATTGCGCTCATGGGTAATGTTGATAATCGCTTTTTATGGCAGTTGGATAATATAACCGATTTCAATAGTGCTGAAAATTTCTTTAATTACTTAGTTTATATGCGTAATTGGATTGGCACCTCTTTTTTTGATGAAATGTCTGCCGAGGTTGCTAAAATTCCCAATACTGCTGACGATGTAATTAATGTGCTGGATATTATAAAAGTGCATTTCAAATCCGAATTGGAATTTTTGCGTAATTTACCTACCATGTTAGAAACTTCAAATTATATTTTTATACATGGCGGAATCCCTGAACCCGAACAAATGTTTTTTGCGAAATCTTCCGAAAGCATTGATAGACAAAAATGCATTAAGATTGACCGTTATTTGGATTATGCCCGTATGAATAATCTTATATTTAACCGCAATATAGTTGTTGGGCATTGGCCTGTTGTAAATTATAATGCTTCGTTTAGGTCGATGAATCCTATCATAAATAAAGAAATGAAGGTTATTTCCATTGACGGCGGATGCGGTGTTAATAAGGACGGACAATTAAATCTGCTTGTTTTGCCCGGTTTAAATTGTGATAGTGATGCTATTGAATGCTTTTACTGCGACGGCTTCCCTACCTATGAAGCTTTAAACGACCAATTCCCTTCCGAAAATCCTATTAATATAAGTTATGGTGATAATGATGTTCGAATTTTAAATATTGATGAGGATTCTGTTGAGGTTCGACATATAACAAGCAATGCGAGATTTTGGTTACCTATTGATTATATTCAGAACATCAATAATCTTTCAATAGGCGATGTATCAACAACGTCATCCTGCACAAATCATCATTTGAAAGTAAGAAATGGCGATGTGCTTTCGGTAATTCGAAATACATCTCATGGTATGCTTGTAAAGAAAAACGGTAATGTAGGTTGGTATTACGGCAAAATTAAATAGCAAAAGGAGCCTTGCGGCTCCTTTTTTGATGATTAAATTTCTCTGTCTGCGAATACCTGCTCATCCAATTCATAAGGATCCTCGGGACGTTCCTCGGGATGCTCGTCATAATATGGATCAATAACATATTTCTTAACAACAGGATACGCGCAGTAAACGCCTATATAAGTTAAGAATGCGAATGTGAACATACAGAACATAATAATTGCAACCTGCGGCAAAAGTATATAAATGTATATATAAATAAGCAGAAATACAATTGTTCCGATAAGAGCTGCGAGGTTTCGTTTAATTCCGAGAGATACCAATAAGAAGGAATTCTTAATAATCTTAAAGGTTGACATCTTGCAGGTTACAAGCTGGAGATACATATAAAATCTCATAATGTAATACAAAACAGTTAAAAGGATTGATGTGTAGAAGAAAATCAAATACATCATACCGCTGTTTGCCACAGAGCTGTACATTATAATGTCGTAAATCAAAAGGAACAGTAAGCAGATGTCCAATATTCCTATAACAATTCCCTGCTTAAAATTAGATTTTATAGCATAGAAAAAGTCATGCCATGTATCGATATGCTCGCCTGTGCAGATATTTCGCATATTATAAACAAGACCGATTGTAGAAACGCCGAATGTAAAAATCAAAACCAATCCTGAGCACATAAGCCCGATTGAAATATCAGAAAGCACAGGAGTATAGACAGAAGAACAATAAACACTTACCAATGTAGCAATGCCGGGACCGCTTTCATTTTTTGCAACGGCGGAAACCTGAGCGTAAAGAGGGTTGGCAGCAGCAACTGTTTCGTCATTAAATGTGCCGGTTAAACCTAAAAGAGCTACGAAAAAGAAAATATTACATAAAGCAAATATCAAGTTTGAACCCGAAAATTTGCCTAATTTCATTTTTAATAGCTTGAAAAAGAAGCCGAACCCAAGCTTTTTGTCATATTCGACCTGCTTTTTGCTAATACCTTTATCGTTTCGGTTATTAGTTCCCGAAATAAAATTATAAAGCTTTCCCATTTTATATCCTCATGCACGTGGGTGAAATTTAATAAAACTGTTTTTCATTTTTTCCTTCAGGAATTGGGCATATCTTTGAGTAGAAGCGATATCGGAATGTCCCAATATTACCTGAATATCATGTATGTCAGCGCCGTTTTCAAGCAAATGAGCAGCAAACGAATGACGTAATGTATGGGGAGTTATAGATACCTTAATATTCGCGCCTTCGGCATAGCTTTTAAGAATCTTCCAAAAACCTTGTCTCGTCATGCGGTCACCAGCGATATTTACGAACAAGGAACGCTCATTGGGATCGGTAACCAAAAGCTTACGGGATTTCTCTAAATAAAGAGAAATAGCCTTTGCCGCAACAGGATATATAGGAATAAAGCGCTCCTTTTCCCCATCGCCGCATCTTATGAATGATAGCTGAAGATTAACGTCATCGACCTGCAAGCCTACTAATTCAGAAACCTTAATACCGGTGGCATAAAGAATTTCAAGCATAGCCTTGTCGCGCATACCCTTAATATCGCTTGTATCGGGCTGGGACAGAAGAAGATCAACCTCCTTAGAGCTTAAAATTGACATACCCTTCTTTTCGGATTTGTCATTATGAATCGCTTTTGCAGGATTACTTTCACAGATTCCTAAGGAAATAAGATGCTGAAACAATCCGCGCAAGGAAGAAAGAGTTCTGCTCACAGAGGATGAAGAAAGACCTTTAGAAACCAAATGTGTCTTAAAATCTCCAATAACCTCGCTGTCTACATCAGAAATATCTTCGATATGAAGATCATTTGCATAATCTGCAAATTTGAATAAATCACGCTTGTATGCCTGGAGAGTATTTCCCGAGGCATTTTTTTCGTCTTCGAGATATTTCAAATAAATATTAAGTTGTGACATTATATTATTATTTTCACAACCGGTCATTTAAAATTCCTACCAATCAAACATTATAATACAAGTAAAACAAGAAATAAATCAAAATTATTGAAATGCATATAAACAATATGTGAACAATAAGAGATTTTCTTTGAAATAGCTCTCTTTTTCCAAAATCTGCTTTTCTTGAAAAGCAAAACGTTTCAAGCAGATACAATAAAATCATAAAAGAAAGCGCTAAAATTACTATAATATTTGGAATCGAACCAAATTTTCCACCTTGTGTGGCAAACTCTGTTGCATAAAATTCAATTCCAAAGCATAATCCGAAAAATGAAACTGTTGCAGAGGACACAATTCTGCCGAAAACCGTAAAGCCGAAAACAGCATTACAGCAAAGAATTAAAAATACATTTTTAAATTCTAAAAAGTCAAAGCCATTTAGTATACTTCTATCCTTGGTCGAAAAGCAATAACCAAAAAATTCAAAAACTATGTATAAGCATACAAAAAGGAATAATTCCTTTCGATACTTTAGAGATAATCCAATTAGCTTATTATTAACAAAAGTCTTGAATCTTAAATATGCATTCCTGCTTTTAATAGGATTATACAAAACTAATGCTCGAGTAACCTTGTCCATAACATCACCAATAAAGGTTTATGCGGACAAATTTGGATAAATTACAATTCCTCGGAAATCTCGTTAGCACGTTTTGTGCAAGCATCCATAGCGCGTTCAATAGAGCCAGCAAAATCATCCTTATAAAAGGAATTTAATGCAGCAAGTGTCGTTCCGTTGGGAGAGCTTACGTTCGCTATTAATTGCTCGATAGATTCATCGCTTTTCTCGATCATCTTTACAGAGCCTTTAATCGTTTTAAGAATCAAAGGCAATGCTGTGTTTGCATCAATTCCCTGCTTTTCTGCTGCATCAACCATAGCTTTTACAAACAGATATACATAAGCGGGCGAAGAACCTTGAACCGAAATTATAGGATTCATAGCATCTTCGTCAACAACAGCAACATGAGCAATAGATGACATCATTCTGCAAAAGCTTTCGAACTGCCTTCCGGTTACACGGTCATTTCTTGTAACAGCAAGAACTCCTTCGCCAACCATGATAGGTGTACTGGGCATGGTTCTGATAATGGCAAGCT
>JAZSFY010000037.1:0-6283 GCA_045532415.1 Eubacteriales bacterium
TCCTAAAAAATTTATATAATAATTTTTAATCCTTGTGTAGCGTGAATAGAAATTATCCCCTTGAAAATGGTTCGGATTTGCTTAATTCACACTAACGGCGGGCGCTTGCCGAAAATCGAGCTTCCTATTCTGACAAGATTAGAGCCGCATTCGATAGCGTCCATATAATCATCGCTCATTCCGAGCGATAAAATATCCATAATACTATTATCTACATTTAATGCCGATATGTCAACAAATATTTTTTTCATTTTGCAAAAATATTCCTTATTATTTCCTCCCTCGGGGCATTTTGGCGGTATTGCCATAAGACCTCGAAGCGAAATATGGGGAAGGGCGCCTAAAAATTCACAAAATTCCTTTACCTTGTCGGGAGATATACCCGATTTGGTAATCTCGTTGCCAATATTAATTTCGGCTAACACGGGCATAACGATATTATGCTTTGCCGCCTGACGCTCAATCTCCAAGGCAAGGCTTTCTCTGTCAACCGAATGTATCATATCCACCTTGTCGATAATATATTTAACCTTGTTGGTTTGCAATGCGCCGATAAAATGCAATTCAACCTTATCTCGATTAATAAACTCGTATTTTTCCAAAACCTCGTTTACTCGGTTTTCGCCAATAAGGTCGATGCCCTGGTCGATTGCGAAATTTATCAATTCGGGCGGTATGGTCTTGACAGCCGCAAGCAATCTTGCTCTGCCGTTAATCTCGCTTTTTATTCTTTGAATATTTTCTGCAATTTGTTTTTTGTCGTTCATAAAATTACGTTAATCTCATTCCGTCATAAATCTCGTTGCCGTCGATTATAACAGCATCATGAAGCGAAAGCTGGCTTCGGGAGGAATAGGCAATATCCTTTTGGTTGGGATAAAGAGGGTTTTGAGGAATAGCACAAACCGAATAGCTTCCATAGGTGTAAATAACCCTTGTTTCCTTGAAAACCACCTTTGAACCGACAACCGCATAAACACCTGTTTTGCCGTCCTTAACTCTGAGTGCGCTTGTGCTCACGCGCAAGCCCTCATGATTATCGCAGGGCAATTCAACTGTCTGACTTCTTGAATAATCAAATCCCTCGGGCATGGTTCTTGTGCTGAATATCAAAACCGTAATGTCCTTGTCGGTTCTTGTCATTCTGCGCTCGACGGTCATATTAATTTCGGTATTATTTGAATATTGGAAGGTTATAGGATAGCTATATCCGTTGCGGAACCCCTCGGCAGTACGCTTGTCCAATGCAACGGCGATATACCATGTTGAGCCGATAACGATTTTTCCCGATGAATTTTTAATTATGCTTTCGTCAGCCTTTGTTTCGGAAAGCTTTTCAAATTCCTCTGCGGTAAGCTTTTCCAAGCGGTCAATGGTAAAGCTTTTTTCATATCCGTCCACATCGGAATAAAAATATCCGCTTTTGGGAGAATAGGTCACAAAGCTTGCACCGCTTAGGGATTCTGTAAGCGTTTTTCTTTCATGCTTTAAGGATTCAAGCTCGGCATCATAGCTGCCCTGCTGAACAATTGCCTGACGGCGGTTCATAAGAATAAGAAGCTCTTCCTTTTCTCTTAAAACCTTGTCAAATTCATTTGCATCTGCCTGTCGGATAATAGAAAGCACAAGCTCGTTTATCTTGGAGTCAAGCATGGAAATATTTGTAGTAGATGCACCCGTGGAAAGGCTGCTTTGCTCCAAAACCTCTATTCTTGCATCAATTTCGCTTATTCTTGCCTGCTTCTTAACGTCCTCGGGGTTGGAATAGGTTATGGCAACCTGCTCGCCTGCTCGAACCTTTTCACCGTCTGTTGCAAGATAGCAATGGGTTCCCTCTGCGCTTGAGGCAATAGGCGATTCATCTCTGAACAAAAATGCCGTCAATTCTCTTTTTTCGGTTATATTTGCATAAACGGCATGCTCTGTATCAAGAATCGTTCCCACATTCAGCATTAATTGGAGAAACATATAAGCAACTACTGCAACAGCCAAAATCGCTGTACCAAACTGTGCAAAGAAACGCTTGGAATAATAAAGAAACAAATCGCTTTTGGACTTTTCTTTTTTTATTCCTCTTGTTGTCGCCACAGCATTTTTCTGTACCCTTACAGGTACATTTTTTCTGTTATCGCCCATATCTTCTCCTTTCTCTTTTTTTAAAGCGCGATGTTAGTTCTATAAAAGTGTTGCCTTATACCGCGCGGACACACATAAAATATTATTTTACAAGACATTAGATTGGATTAAATATACTTAATCTCATCCCAATGTTTACGGTTAAACCAAGTCAATTGCCGTTTTGCATAGTGACGGGTATTAAGACAAATGCTTTCCTTTACGGCTTCCAAATCTATTATTCCGTCAAAATAAGGATAAAATTCCTTATAACCGATTGCTTGGGAAGCGGTAGGTGTTTCACGCAAGCCATTTTTGACCAATGACTCCACCTCGTCGGCTAAGCCCATTTCAAACATTACATCAACACGCTTGTTGATTCTTTCGTAAATGGTTTCTCTTTTTTCGGGACAGATATAAATAACATGGGAATCGTAAACGCTTTCCTGTCTGCTTTCTTTGTCAAGCTGGCTTTTTGTCATGCCGGTTGTCAAATATATTTCCAAGGCACGGACAACTCTTTTTACATTATTGGGGTGGATTGCATTTGCGCTTTCGGGGTCTACCTCAGCCAATCGCTGATGAAGTGCCTCCGCGCCGTTTTCCTCGGCTTCCTTAAAAAGCCGTTCCCGTAATTCATAGTCATCCTCGGCAACAGTAAGCTGTGTTCCCGAAATTAATGTATCGATGTAAAGACCTGTTCCTCCTGCGATTATAGGCAATTTTCCTCTTGAAGTAATATCCTCAATAGCCGCCGAAGCCAATTCTACAAACCTTGCGGCAGAAAAGGGCTGGCTTATATCCGCAACATCAATTAAATGGTGGGGAACACCTGCCATTTCCTCCAAAGAGGGCTTGGCTGTGCCGATATCCATTCCTTTATATATCTGCATCGAGTCGCCGCTGATAATTTCGCCGTTCAAGCTCAATGCCTTTTCGATTGCCAATGCACTTTTTCCCGATGCCGTAGGCCCTACAACAACGAGCAATGGTATCTTTTTCATCAACACATTTTCTTTCAATAAATAATATAATTAACGAATACAAAGGTGCAGAGGGAAAATTTCTGCACCTTTAATTTTAACACATTATCCTGTAAAGTCAATGGTTTTTAAGTGAATTATTTGCTGGTATCGCGTTTTCTGATTTCGGTTCTTCTAATCTTACCCGAGATTGTCTTGGGAAGCTCTTTTACAAATTCAACCTTACGGGGATATTTGTAGGGAGCTGTATGGGTTTTTACATAATTCTGGATTTCCTTAACAAGCTCGTCGCTGGGCTCCTTGTCCTTTGTGAGAACGATTGTAGCCTTAACGACCTGACCTCTTGTTTCATCGGGAACGCCTGTAATAGCACATTCGAGAACATAAGGAAGCTCCATGATAACGCTTTCAATTTCGAAGGGACCGATGCGGTATCCGCTGGACTTGATAACGTCGTCAACTCTGCCTACATACCAGAAATTGCCGTCTTCATCTCTCCATGCAGTGTCGCCTGTGTGATACATTGTAGGAGTGAGAGCCTTATTTGTGGCTTCTTCATTCTTGTAATATCCCAAGAACAAGCCGAAGGGTCTTTCTTCGCCTTCCTTAAGACGGATAACGATTTCGCCTTCTTCGCCGACACCTGCGCTGGAGCCGTCCTCGCGGATGATATCCACATCATAAGCAGGGCTGGGCTTACCCATTGAGCCTGCCTTAGGCTCGTGGCCGAACAGGTTACCAACAGCAAGAGTGGTTTCGGTCTGACCGAATGCCTCCATAAGCTTCAAGCCTGTTGCGTTATAGAACAGCTTGAATACCTCAGGGTTCAATGCTTCTCCTGCGATTGTAGCATGCTTGAGAGAAGAAAGGTCATATTTAGAAATATCCTCGCGGATAAAGAAGCGGTACATTGTAGGAGGCGCACAGAAGGTTGTGATGTTGTATTTCTTGAACATAGGAAGAAGCTTTGCAGCATCAAATCTGTCAAAGTCATAAACAAACACAGCCGCCTCACAGAGCCATTGACCGTAAAGCTTGCCCCAAAGAGCCTTGCCCCAGCCTGTATCGGAGATTGTAAAATGCAATCCGTCGGGATCAACATAATGCCAATGTCTTGCGGTAACGATATGTCCCAAGGGGTAGGTAAAGCTATGCATAGCAAGCTTGGGATAGCCTGTTGTACCCGAGGAGAAGAACATAACCGCAGGATCGTTCTTGGAGTTTTGAACTCTTTCGAAAACCGAGGAGCAATTGATGAAATTGCTGTCGAAATCCTCCCAGCCCTCTCTTGCACCCTTAACCATGATTTTTGTTCTCATGGTAGGCGCCTTTTCTGCGGCTCTTGCCGCTTCCTCAGCGGTATTGCCGTCAGCGGTACAAACGATTGCACTGATTTCGCCTGCATTGAAGCGATATTCAAAGTCATGCTCAACAAGCTGGTTTGTTGCAGGAACAGCAACTGCGCCAAGCTTGTGAAGTGCTATCATGCACACCCAGAATTGCCAATGTCTTTTAAGAACAAGCATAACTCTGTCGCCCTGATTGATGCCAAGGCTTCTGAAATAGTTTGCTGCCTTGGAGGAAAGACGGGAGATATCCGAGAAGGTAAATTCCATTTCGGTGCCGTCGTTGCCAACCCATTGAATACATTTCTTGTTGGGAACCTTTGCCGCCAATGCATCAACAACGTCATAACCAAAGTTAAAGTTATCGTTGCAATGAAGCTTGATGTCGGTAAGTCTGCCCTGCTCGTCAAAGGTTTCGTCAACAAACTGCTTGTAGATACAATCGGAATAATCGTGAGTATGTGTAAGAGGCTTAACCTTTTCATGGGCGGTCATGTGGCCGTGTACATCCTCCTCGTCAGCTGTCTTATAAACTACTGCAAGGAATTGACAATCGGTTCCGCCTACTGCAATCATGCCGTGGGGATGTGCACTGTCGTAATAAACGGTATCACCGGGGTTCATAACATAAATATGCTTGCCCAATTGAACCTTAAGCTGACCCGAAAGGATAAGGTTAAATTCCTGACCCTTATGTGTTGCCAAGGGGATAGGCTTGCTTTGAGCGTCTTCCTCGTATTTTGCGGTAACGATAAAGGGCTCGCTCATACGGTTTTTAAGAAGGGGAGCCACGTGACGGTATTCAAATCCCTTTTCACGCTTTATAGAGATACCGCCGCCTGCACGGGTAAGGTTATAGAAATCGAGCTTAGGGTCGGAGCCCGAAACAAGCTCGGAGATGTCCATACCCAAAAGCTTTGCACATTTGAAAAGAAATGTAAAGGAAAAGTCCTCCTCGCCGCTTTCCAAGCGGAGATATTCGGCTTCGCCCATTCCGCAGTTTTCTGCCATTTCGCTAACAGGAATATCGAGATTTTCTCTCGCCCATTTAAGTCTTCCTGCGATAAGTTTTGTTTGTTCCATGGTAATTATCCTTTCGGTAAGAAAATTTCCGATAAAAACAAAAATGACTTCATCTGCAACGAGATGAAGCCATAAAACAATAGCAACATTATACCACTCATTTGCGGCGCAATACTACGCGTTTCCTCTTTGTTACGGCGGAAGCTCCGTCACACCCTACTGTGATTTCGGATGTGCAGCTCGAAGGTGATAAATCGTAATGGAAGCTGTTGCCTCGCACCAAACGGCAACTCTCTGAAAAGCTTGGGCAAAACGACCCGTGTCCTTGTCTATGCTTTTATCGGTTTTGATGTGAAGTATATTAGCACTTTAACGTGCTGTTGTCAAGCCCTTTTTTCATATTTTTTTATTTTTTTAAAATACGCCGTTTTTCGCCCTTTACTTTTTAAGATTTAATGTGTATAATTTTCATACAACAGTAATTCATGGAGAAAAATAAAATGAAAGATATGATCGTAAAAAGAGTTCCCGTGGGAAATTTGGGAACAAATTGCTATATAGTTAAATCAGCCGATTCCCGCGATGCGGTGGTTATCGACCCCGGTGCAGACCTTACCGTAATACAGGATGCCTTGCACCGTGCCGATGCGGTATGCCGTCTTATTTTGCTCACTCACGGTCATTTCGACCATATTCTTGCGGTTGGCGACCTTAGAAACAGCAAGGCTCCCGTTGCGATACATGAGCGTGATGCCCACATGCTGACAGAAAGGGATATGTTCAGCGCAATAATTCCCTATGACCCTCGTCCCTTTG
>JAZSFY010000194.1:0-1502 GCA_045532415.1 Eubacteriales bacterium
GTGTGCTAGAATATTTTTTCGATAAGGGGATTTTGAAAGAAAAGGGGGAAGGTTAAATATGGTATTCAGCAGTATCCAATTTATATATGTTTTTCTTCCTATTTTCTTTTTGTGTTATTTCTTTTCTCCTAAAAAAATCAAAAATGCGGTTTTGTTCTTAGGAAGCCTTTGCTTCTATTATGTAGGCGCAAAGGATAATATCGAGCATTTCTTCCTGTTTTTGGCAAGCATAGCCATGGATTATCTTGTGGGCATATTTATGGAGAATATGCCTAAGCATAAAAAGCAGATTTTGGCTGTGGGAATCGGTTTTCATCTGCTGTCATTAGGTATTTTTAAATATCTGGGCTTTCTTACATTGGAATTAGGCAAACGCTTTTCTTGGGATATAGCTGTTGATTTGGTTTTGCCTATCGGTATTTCCTTCTATACCTTCCAAGGTCTTTCGTATATTATTGATGTATACCGAGGAACAGTTAAGGCAGAAAGAAGCTTTATAAATTACGGCGCATATATTTCTATGTTCGAGCAGCTTATTGCAGGCCCTATTGTAACCTATGGAGAGGTCAGCAAGGAGCTTAAAAATCGAATTGTAAAGCCTGTGGCAATTGTAAGAGGCTTTGGTATTTTTATTTTTGGTCTTGGCTTAAAGGTATTGCTTGCCAACCCGATAGGTAAGCTTTGGAGCGATGTCGGGGCGATTGGCTTTGAAAGTATTTCGACACCTCTTGCCTGGATGGCAATAATTGCCTATTCATTCCAGATATATTTCGATTTCTTCGGCTATTCGGTTATGGCGATGGGCCTTGGTAAAATGCTTGGGTTTAAGATTCCCAAGAATTTCGACCATCCGTATTTAAGCCGTTCTATGACCGAATTTTGGAGAAGATGGCATATAACTCTTGGCTCTTGGTTCAGAGAATATGTTTACATCCCGTTAGGAGGTAACCGAAACGGCGCTGTCGCCCTTATAAGGAATTTTCTTGTAGTTTGGCTGTTGACGGGTATTTGGCACGGTGCAGGCTATAATTTCATTTTGTGGGGCGTCGTTCTGTTTGTTGTTTTGATGATAGAACGGTTTTTCCTTAAGAAATATCTTGAAAAAATTCCGGTTTTAGGTCATCTTTATATGCTTTTGCTTATTCCTCTTTCCTGGGCGGTTTTTGCCATTGAGGACAAGGAACAGCTTGTTGTATTCTTCACCCGTCTTTTCCCCTTCTTGGGAGAGCAGGGCCCTTGGTCTATTTTCAAGGACGATTATTTGAAATATCTAAAGGATTATTGGTATTTCTTTGTTATCGGATTAATTTTCTCCACAAGATTGCCCTATAATATACTTAAGCGATTGAAAAAACGCAAAAAGATTATTCCTATTTTCATTATTCTTCTTGCCATTCTGGCAGGAAGCACCTATTGTATGTATATCGGTCTTGATGACCCCTTTATGTATTTTAGGTTCTGATGTGAGGAAAGGTGTTAATTATGAAAAAATCATTTGCATT
>JAZSFY010000087.1:0-7797 GCA_045532415.1 Eubacteriales bacterium
CAAAATCCCGACAACCAGCTTGTGGCAAGCGTTGTTGAGGAGGACATCGCTTTTGCTCCCGAGAATTTAGGACTGCCAAGAGAAGAAATTCGCAGAAGAGTTGACATGGCATTGGAAACGGTTGATATGACCTCCTATGCCAAGCATGCCACCTATAAGCTTTCGGGCGGTCAAAAGCAACGTATTGCAATCGCAGGTATATTGGCAATGCGCCCCGATTGTATCGTTTTTGACGAGGCGACAGCCATGCTTGACCCATCGGGACGTAAGGAAATCGTGGCGGCTATGAAGCGTCTTAACAAGGAATTCGGCTTGACCGTTGTTACCATAACTCACTATATGAACGAGGCAATCGAAGCCGACCGTATAATCGTTATGAATCAAGGGGAAATAATCGGCGACGGAAAGCCCGAGGAGATTTTTACCCAGGTAGAAAAGCTTCAATCGGTTTCTCTTTCGGTTCCTCAGGTAACCGAATTGCTATATCTTCTTGAGCAGGACGGCTATAAGCTTCCCAGAGGTGTTCTCCATGCAATGGATGCCGCTGATGAAATCCAAGGCTTTCTGGGAGGCATGAAAAAATGAATGCTATTGAACTGAAAAATGTCAGCGTCATTTACGGCGAGGGAACTCCCTTTCGTAAAGCCGCATTGAATAATATATCCACCGCATTCCCCAAGGGAAAGATAACCGGAATGATAGGTCATACCGGAAGCGGAAAAAGCACCCTTGCTTCCCTTTTAAACGGCTTGAGCAAGCCAACCGAGGGCAAGATTCTTTTAAACGGCGAGGACATTTGGGCAAAGCCAAAGGAAATGGTTAAGATAAGAAGCCGAGTGGGATTGGTTTTCCAATATCCCGAATATCAGCTTTTTGACGAAACTGTTGAGGCAGATATTGCCTTCGGCCCGAGAAATATCGGTCTTTCCGATGATGAAATCAAGGAAAGAGTTCAGCTTGCCGCAGAATTTTGCGGATTGAGCAAGCGTGATTTAAAGCGTTCTCCCTTTGAGCTTTCGGGAGGACAAAAAAGAAGAGCCGCTATTGCAGGTGTTTTGGCAATGCGCCCCGAGGTTTTGGTTTTGGACGAGCCTGCGGCAGGATTGGACCCTAAGGGCAGAGAGGAAATTCTCGGAGGGTTAACAGAATACAAAAACACCTACGGTGCCACCCTTATAATCATCTCCCACAGCATGGAGGATGTTGCAAAATATGCCGATAATATTCTTGTTATGAAAAACGGCGAAATTTATATGCAGGGCGGCGTTGAGGAAATATTCATGCAGGCAGAACGGCTTTTTGACGCCAATCTCGATTTGCCTCAAATAACCAAGCTTTTTATTGAGCTGAAAAAGAGAGGAATCGCAGATTCCACCGACATTTATACCGTTAAATACGCAAAAAAAGAGATTGAAAAAATATTTAACAAATAATACAATCTTTGTTTATATTTATTCTTTAAATTTATCTGTTAGAAGGATTTGGAATGCTTAAAGATGTAACCTTCGGCCAATATTTTCCGGGTAATTCTCTGCTTCACCGCACCGACCCGAGAATTAAGCTTGTTATATTAATGGCTTTTCTCGTTATTACGCTGGCGGCAAGCAATATTCCCTCTGTATTGGTTTCTGTTGCTTTTACTGTTTTCCTTATATTAAATTCGGGAATAAGGCTTTCGGTTTTGATGAAATCTGTCAAGCCCTTAATATTTGTTCTCATTTTTACGGGAATAATTAATTTGTTCTTTACAACAGCACAAAGCGAGCCTGTTGTTCAATGGCGTTTTATAACTATATATAAAGAAGGCATCCAAACCGCCATAACCATGCTTATAAGGCTTTTATCCTTGGTTTTGGGTACAGGAGTTTTGGTTTCGTTTACCACAAGCCCCTTGGAATTAACCGATTCTATCGAAAGTCTGCTTGGCCCCTTGAAAAAAATCGGTGTTCCTGTTCACGAATTTGCAATGATGATGTCTATTGCATTGCGCTTTATCCCTACATTGATTGAGGAAACCAACAAAATAATTTCTGCTCAAAAGGCGCGCTGCGGCGATTTCGAAAGCGGTAATATATTAAAGCGTGTTAAAGCATTGATTCCTATTCTCATTCCTTTGTTTGTTTCGGCAGTAAGGAGAGCAGAGGAGCTTGCAGATGCAATGGAATGCCGTTGCTATCACGGCGGTGAGGGCAGGACTAAATTAAAGGTTATGCGCGCCTGCGGACGTGATTATGTCTTTCTCGTTGCTTCGATAATAATAGCGATAGGAATATTTTTTGTAGATAAAATAAGCTTTTAGGAGGGCTTTCCCCATTGAACGGCTATATTTTGAAAATAGCATATAAGGGTACAAATTATTGCGGATGGCAGGTTCAGCCCAATAAGCCTACTGTTCAATCGGCGGTTCAAGCCTCCTGCGAGGCGGTTTTCGGTGTAAAAACCAGCTTGACAGGCTGCAGCCGAACCGATTCGGGAGTTCATGCAAACGGATTTGTCGCGCTGGTTTCGGGAGAATTGCCCGACATACCTTCATCTTCCCTTCCAATGGCATTAAACACCGCACTTCCCAAGGATATTGCGGTTTTGGAGGCAGAAATCGCCCCCGAAGGGTTTCATCCACGTTATGATGCCAAGGGTAAGGAATATGTTTATTACATAAGAAACAGCAATCTCAGAAGCCCCTTTGACGAGGACACCTCATGGCATTTTCAACGGAAAATTGACATTGAAAAAGCCAATGAGCTTTGTTCTCAATTTGTAGGCAAAAAGGATTTCTGCGCTTTTATGGCAGCAGGCTCTAAAATTATCGATACCGTCAGAGAAATTAAATATTTCAATGCCGAAAAAAACGGTGATATTATTAAATTCACGGTTGCGGCAGACGGATTTCTTTATAATATGGTTCGCATTATGGTTGGCACCGTTGCCGAAAGAGCATCGGGAACAAAGGGCATGGAGATAACTGATATTATCAATTCTCTTGAACGTAAAAATGCAGGAATAACCGCCCCTGCAAAGGGATTATTTTTGAATAAGGTATTTTATTAAATCAGAAAGGAGACAATGCCATGGGAGCATTTTCGGGCTTTGAGGATAAACGCTCAAGGCGGAATAAAGAGAAAACCCCAACAGTAAGCTCACATTATATAAAGCTTTCTCGAAAAGCCACATTAATTCGTTATATTTGCATGGCATTGGTTGTTGCCTTTGCTGTTTACTCATTGGCTTTCCACCCCAATGAAATTACAATGGAAAATTTCAGATATATGCTGAAATTCATTAGCTTTAACGAGGAAGCAAGCCCACAGGCAGGTAGCTTTATTGCCTTTGACGGCAACGACGGCAACAAGGGCGCAATGTACAAAGGCGACCTTGCGGTCTTGAACGAAAGCGGTTTGACGGTTACAGGCTGGGACGGAGAGGTAATTTTAAGAGATAGCTTTTCGTTTGCTTATCCTAAAATCGACCAAAACGGAATCAATCTTTTCTGCTACGACCTTGGCGGAAAGGAAATTAAGATTTTCAATTCCTATTCCCTGCTTAATGAAATTTCCTTGGATTATCCTATCCATTGGTTTGCTTCATCGGAAAGCGGAAGCTTTGCTGTTGCAAGCTCGGCAAAGGGTTATCGTTCGGCTGTATATGTTTATGACAAGCAGTTTATTCTTATATATTCAAGCCTTTTTGGTGATAAATATGTTGATTTTGTTGATATTTCCTCTGACGGAAAGGAATTTATCGCCGCTTCTCACTATTCCGAAAACGGTAATCTTGTAACACAAATATCAAAATTCAGAGTAGATACCGAAAATGTTTTGGCTGAGCATAAATTCATAGGCGAGATACCCTTGGGCATATATTACACAGACGAGGGATATTGCCTTATGACAAGCGATAAAATGAGAATGTTTGACAACAGCGACCAAATCGTTGGCGAAATATCATTCTTCGGCAAGGAGCTTCTTTCGGGCAGAGTATTCGGAAAAAATGCGCTTATTACTTATGCCTCCGAGGGTCTTTCGGGAGGCACAGAGGCTGTTGTTTATGGCTTGGACGGCAGCGCAGTATACAGCTATCGCTTTGATAATTCGGTTTCCGATGCGGTAATTATTGATAATACTCTTTATGCTGTTTCTCCCGGTCAGCTGGCGATTTTAGATATTGCCACAAGCGAAGAAAAGCTGTTTTCGATTCCTACGTCCTATTCCGCCCTTGTTAAGGACGGAGATAAAATAATTTTATTCTCCGAAAATCAAGCAGAATATTTCAGTCAGGAATCATTTCCTTTAAAGGAAGAACAAAACTAATTTCAAATCAAAAGTTCAGGTTTATATAACCTAGTTTTCAGAGGTCAAAATGAAAAGACAAATACCAAATATGCTGTCGGTTTTAAGACTGCTTATGATTCCCCTTTTCGTAGTATGCTATTTTAAAAACGAAAACGGCGTTGCCGCAACTGTTTATGTTCTTGCATGGATAACCGATGCTTTGGACGGATATCTTGCCAGACGTAATAATTGGATAACCGATTTGGGCAAAATATTAGACCCTTTGGCAGATAAGCTTATGCAGTTAACCGCCGCAGTTTGCTTTACCTGCGATAATAAAATCTTTTTGATTGTTGTAATTCCCCTCCTTATAAAGGAATTTGGAATGCTTTTTGCCGCAGTAAAAATCAAAAAGCAGCATAATATTGTTGTTGCCGCAAGCTGGTATGGCAAGGTTGCAACCGTTTTGCTGTTCATCTGCGCCTTTACAAGAATATTAGTAAGAAACAATCCTGTTTTTGATATAATTCTGGCTGTTTTTATGCTTTTCTGTATGGTTTTCTCTTTGATTATGTATTATCTTAAGGATTTTAAGGGAAAATACGATTTAAAGCTTATTAACCGCAAGTGATGAGGTGATTTGTAGAAAATGGAATTAAAGAAATGTTCACGCTGTAATATACGTCCCGCAATTATTTTTGTTCAAAAAAGCGTTGCAGGGAAAATAACAAGCGAAGGCTATTGTATTAAATGCGCTCAGGAATTGGGCATAAAGCCTATTGACGATATTATTAATCAAATGAATATAAGCCCCGAGGAATTAGAAGCCCTTAGCGACGGTATGATGGGCGGAATGGTTCCCATGGACGACGGTGACGACGAAGGAAGAGCTCCTTCTATTGATATAAACTCCTTTTTCGGCAATAACAAGCCTGCCGAAGGCAAGCCCCAAGAGGGAGAAGGAAAGCAGGAGCAAAAGAATGCTCCCAATAACAAGGGCAGACGCGGAATGAGCTATCTTCGTGATTTTTGCCTTTGCCTTACTCAGCGCGCAAGAGAAGGCAAGCTTGACAATATTGTAGGCAGAGACAGCGAGCTTGAAAGAGTTGTTCAGATATTAACAAGACGTCAAAAAAACAACCCATGCCTGATAGGCGAGCCCGGTGTTGGTAAAACTGCGGTTGCCGAGGCTTTGGCGCAGAAGATTGCCAAGGGCGACGTGCCTTATAAGCTGAAAAACAAAGAGGTTTACCTTGTTGATATGACCGCAATTGTTGCAGGAACACAATTCCGCGGTCAATTTGAAAACCGCATGAGAGGTCTTATCGAGGAAACCAAAAAGGCAGGCAATGCCATTTTGGTTATCGACGAGGTTCATGCAATTGTAGGTGCAGGTAACGCCGAGGGCGGTATGAATGCCGCGAATATTCTTAAGCCTGCTCTTTCCAGAGGAGAGATTCAATTAATCGGCGCAACCACATTAAAGGAATACCGCCAATATATCGAAAAGGATGCCGCCTTGGAAAGACGCTTCCAGCCTGTTATGATAGGCGAGCCCTCTATTGAGGACAGCATCAAGATTCTTGCAGGTATCAAGAAATACTACGAAAGCCACCACGGTATTAAAATTCCCGATTACCTTCTCCGCAGAATGGTTACCCTTTCGGAAAGATATATAACCGACCGTTTCCTTCCCGATAAAGCAATCGACCTTATGGACGAGGCTTGCTCTCACATGGCGATGCATTCTCCCATAATCAACGAAATCGCCTTGGTTGGCGACGAATTGAAAAAGCAGAGAGATGAATTGGCTTCTCTTGAAGGCAAGGAAACTCCCGAGGAAGAGGATTACCGCAGAATCGCTGATTTGAAAACCTCCATACTCCAAAAGGAAGCAAGATTCAACGAGCTTTCTGCAGAAAGAGATAATCTCGAATTAAGCGATAGCGAAATCGCAAGAGTTATTGAGGTTTGGACAGGTATCCCTGCCACAAATGTAAGCGAAAACGAATTTGTTAAAATAGAACGTCTTGAGGACGAGATAAAGAAAAGAATTATCGGTCAGGACGAGGCTGTTACCTCTGTTGCAAAGGCAATCAAGCGCTCCCGCGCGGGAATCTCCTATAAGAAAAAGCCGGTTTCCTTTATTTTCGCAGGAAGCACAGGCGTAGGTAAAACCGAATTGGTAAAGGTTTTGGCAAGATATCTTTTCGATTCTCCCGAGGCTTTGATACGTCTTGACATGAGCGAATTTATGGAAAAGCATTCTGTTTCCAGAATTATCGGCTCCCCTCCCGGATATGTAGGCTATGACGATGCAGGTCAATTAACCGAAAAGATAAGAAGAAAGCCTTATACAGTGGTTCTTTTCGATGAAATAGAAAAGGCTCACCCCGATGTTATGAATATTCTCCTTCAAATTTTGGACGACGGCAGAATTACCGACGCCCACGGCAAGGAGGTTAATTTCGAGAATACGGTTATTATTATGACCACAAACGCAGGCAGCAGCGAAAGCTCATCCATCGCAGGCTTTGGCGACAGCGTAAAGGAAAATGACCGCTCAAAGGTTATGAAGGCTTTGGAAGGCTTCCTGCGCCCCGAATTTATCAACAGAGTTGATGAAATCGTGGTGTTCAACCGTCTGGGCAGAGAAAACTTCAAGGCTATCTGCCGAATTATGCTTGGGGACCTTCAGGGTGTACTTGCCGAAAAGGATATGCTTCTTGATTACAGCGACGGCCTTGTGGAATATCTTGCCGAAAAGGGATATTCTGAAAAATACGGCGCGCGTAACCTACGCAGGCTTATCCAAACAGAGGTTGAGGACGAATTGGCAAATGTTATCGTTGCATCCTACCGTGAGCCTCTGAAAAAGCTTTATGCCGATGTTAACAACGGCAGAGTTATTATTAACTTCGAAAGATAAATAATTTCTATTTCTATTTAAAATCTCCATTAAGGAGTTACAATATGCCAAACGGAAATGACAATTTAAAAATCAAAACTGTTTTCGGCGATGAATATGAAGAAGAATTGACCTTTTCTCCCGAGGAAATGCAGCCTATTGAGGTTGCCGAGGCTTTGGAAAGCGATCTGCTTTTCGGCAAAACCGAAAAGCAGATTAAAAAAGCAAGGAAGATTTTCGGCCCCAACGAAATCCGTGGAGAATTTAGGCTCTCCTTCCGAGAAAGCTTTAGAAACCAAATAAAGGGGCTTACAGCAGTATTTCTAATGGCAAGCTCCCTTATAATGTATATCTTCCGTCCTACCGAATTAACCTATCCTGTTATGGCGGTGGTTATCGCCCTGATTGCTTTTCTCAATGCTTTTGTGGAATTTCGCGCCAGCATTGCGCTAAAGCTTCCTAAAAAGTATTCATCTCTTAAAGCCAAGGTAACGAGAGATGGCGAGGAAATGTGGATAGACAGCCGTCAGCTTGTTCCGGGTGATATAATCGCACTTGAGGAAGGCATGATGGTGCCTGCCGATTGCCGTTTAATAGAAAGTCGGAGGCCAAGCGGTCTTA
>JAZSFY010000003.1:0-8796 GCA_045532415.1 Eubacteriales bacterium
CTTGCCTTCAGCATCGATAACATACCACTTACGTTCAACTGCCTCTTTTTTCAACATTGTTGTGGACATAAGTTGAATTCCTTTCGATAACTTTACAATTTTTTCGTACTCGCCCATTATAACACAAGAAATGTGATTGTCAAGAGCTTTTTCAAACTTTTTTCGTTTTTATGGGTATTTTTTTCGTTTTTTCCGTTTTTTCTCGTTTTTTTAAGAGGGCGGGGAATCAATCTGCCTTGGAAGTAAGCCCAAATTCCTTATTAAATTCATCAATATCAAAGCTTCTGCCGACGGTATAACCCGATTTTTTCAAAACAAACTCAAGCTTTTCGAGAGAATATTCGTAATAAAAGTCCTCGTCATCCGAAAGATAATTAACAACAGTAGAACCTTGAATATAAGCGTCGGGGTAATCCTCGATTATTGTTTCATAATATTCCTCTGCCGATTTTGGGGTTGAAAAGGTTGTAACAGTTTTTGCCCCTGCAACAACACCGTCAACAAAATAATAATGACAAACATAAACTGTACCAAAAGCATCACGCCTTGATATCACCGAATACTTTGACTTGAGGAATTTATAGCGCTTTGACATCTCGATATCGGGATTAACCGAAATCTCCTGTGAGGATTCATTTTCCGAGGCTGCTTCCTCTGTTATTTCGCTGTCGGTTGATGACATTTCCGCATCGTTGTTTCCACAGCCCCAGACAGATAAAGCCAAGGAACCTAATAATATTAAAGAAATAATTTTTTTCATAACCACAACCAAATTGTAAATTAATTTTTACCCCTTGACAAAGATATTTCATGGTGATATAATTTCGTTACCGAACAAACGTTCGGTTTTGCCTCTGCTCCCCCTGCAGAGCCTTCCACCGTTTTCTGTTCGCTCCAACAGAAAGGGTATTATTAAAGAAAGGATGAAATATGGATTACAAAGAACAAGCAAAAGACCTTTTGTCAAGAAAGAACAGCCTTATATCGGCATATTCGGGTATTAAAACCGAGCTTGCCCAGCTTGAGGACGCAAAAGCCTCCTGTCAGACCTTTATCACCAATGCAGAAAAGCTTGGGCGCTCTGCCGACATTTATCAGGACCACCTTATCAACATTCTTGCGGACATGGAGGATTGCCGTTTCCGCAAAAGCATCGTTGAAAGAGAATTATTAAAAATAGAAAAGGGACTTAACGGACTTAACGAATACCAAAAGGACCTTATAAATACATTTTTCGTCGAAAAAACCTTAGGCGGTGCCGAGGATATTATGCTCCGCTGGCGCAGAGAACGCTCCACCGTCTACCGCGACCGTGTCCGTGTCCTCGAGGACTTTACCCGTTCAGTTTACGGGGTCCTTCAATTTTGAAGTCGTCCTCGGTCATGCCGATTCGCTCAATAAATTCCTTTTGGCTTTTGTGAAGCTCAAGGCTGTTTTGGGTATGGGCATCGCTTCCTATATAAAATTTACAGCCTGCCTTTTTGCAAGCGGCAAAAAACCTTTTATAAGGTGTATTATCGGGAATCTGACGTATAACCGAAAGGTTGGCTTCAATCGCCATGTCATTTTCCCTTGCCGCAGAAGCACATTTATCAAGCATTTCATCGGTTATAAAGGAATAAACCTGTTCTGCATATTCGGGCTTGTCGCCGATAGGGTACATTGGGTGGGCTATGCCGAAAATATATTCCCTCATTTCATGGTTACAAAGGGAAATAAAGCTTCGCACAAGGTATTCTGCGTGCTTTTCGGGTATGCCCACGCAATCCCTAGGGAGAACAAAGCCTCTCATGTGTGTATGTGAATGAGGCACAATAAGATAATCAAGGTATTTAATGCTGTTGCTGTTTACAGCCAAAAGCTCCTGAGCATATTCGCCCTCTGCCCCTACAAGGACATTAATCCCCATTGTGTCTATTCGGGCAAGCTCATCCCTTGTTTTTTGGAGCCTTTCATACCCTTGGTCGCTATACCAAGGAGAAGCACCCTCAACCGTTGTTTCCCAGCAATGGTCGGTTATACCGAGGGTTTCCAGCCCGATTTCCTTTGCCTTGGCAACATAGTCCTTTAAAAAGGCATCCCTTTGGGCGCATGAGGAAAGATAAGTATGTGTGTGCAAATCATATTTAATCATATTTTTTTCATTCCCGCGTTGTAGTTTATTCTTAATCGAAAGCACCTCTCCGCGAGAGTCGTGCTTTATTGAAATTGTTACAATTAATATCGTAGGGGCGGGGCTTGCTCCGCCCGTGCTTCTTACACGTAACTGTTGCTTACGTGTCATTCGCCACAATCCCCAAAAACAGCGAAAGCTGTTTTTGCACTAAAAGTTTTTGGCCACACCTTTTTTCAAAAAGGTGTGAAACAACATGCCTTATTCAAAAACCAACAAAGAGAGGAGAAACATCTCCTCTCCTTTTGTTTAGGTTAATATTATCCGAAATAATATGCTCCGGTTTCAACATCCTGAAGGATTGTCTTCTCAACAATACCGTTGATGTAGCTGAACATATATTTATCGCCGTTGCTTATAAAGCTAAAGCCTGTATAAATTTCGCCTGTCTGTGTTTCGGGATAATAGTAGATATATGTTGATAGTCCGTTTTGAAGGTCAGAATAGCTCAAACAAATGTTAGCGTCGGAAAATTCGCTTTCGGGAGTATTATACATTCCAAATTCCAGTCCGTCAATAATAACAGAGCCAATTTCGTTATTCTCGTCCCAGCTGACATTTTCATAGGAAAGCTCGATAACTGTTCCGTCTGCAAGGGTTATAACAGCCTTTCCGTCTTTGTTTTCGGTAAGTGTAAATGTTGTTGAATATTCACCGGTTTGCTCGGTAAGGTCAAGGGAATAACGGTTATGCTCATCCTCGATAACTACGTAATCGGTGAAAATGTCGTCCCAATCGTCATCGCTCTGGATATAACCGAGAAATTCGGAAATTGTGGGAGTAGATTCATAAAGCTTTGCGGTTACATCGTCCTCAACATCCCAAATATCATCAAAGTCTACAGGAACATCAGCATCAAAATTGTCGATGCCTGTAACAACAAGAGTCATATCCTTAACATCGGACATACCCATCATGGTTGTTTCGGAATGAACAACGATTTCCATACCGTTTTCAATAAGCTTAATGGTATATTTCGATTTAGCTTCGATTGTTACCTCGATACCCATTATGGTAGTTTTGATTTTGTCGATACCGAATAAATATTCGCCGTTATCGCCTCTGCCGTAATTAAAGTCGATGGTAACTGCGGTTTCGGTGGTGGTCATTTCTGCGGTAGCATAGGGAACTGCGGTGCCTTCATCTCCGCTTTCCTCACCTTGGGAAGCCATCTTTATTTCGATAGTACCCTTGCCGTTTTTATAGTTAATTGTAACGGCGGTATCCTGAGCAATTTCACCGAAAAGCTCGTTCTTTTCTTCCTTGTGTACGGTGATTTCAAGCTTGCCGTTTATGTTGTTCTCAACATTGTTGTGCATAAGCTTTATAGAGAAGAAGGGCTTGTCGTTTTCGGTGCCTGTAAGGTTAACATCAAGACCGTTTACCGAATATTCGATATTACCCTCAGCCTTTTTCTCACCGTTATCTGCCTTAAGGCTTGCCTTAATAGCAGACATTTTTTCGTTTTCGATTACAAATTCTGCCTTGATTTCAAGGTCAACGTCATCAAGCTTCTTGTTGTAATCTGCGCCGATTGCTTCCTTTGCCTTTTCGTCGGTAAGCTCAAATGTGATGATTTCAACATCCTTGAACTGATAATTACGGATAGTAATATCGCCCTTGGATTTGGTGAAAAGGGAATCGAGCTTGCCTTCCTTAAGATAATCCCAATAGATATCCAATGTTTCTGGGAAGTCCTCGCCGTCGTCCTCGTCGTCCTCGTCATCCTCGGCACCAGAACCACTTAAAAGCATACTGAGAAGAAAATCGTCCTCGATAATGCTTGTGCTTACAAGGTTCATAACAGGCTTTTCGCCAAGTACGTCAGAGGTGAAGAAACTGTCGTTGCCGTCAGAAACAAACTTGGAGCTAAAGCTTTCTTCTCCTGTTTTAATGGTGAATTCACCAATAGAGCTTCCGCCTTCAGACTTTTTGTTAAAGTCGTATTCGGCGGTATATTCGTTGCCGTAGTCGTCGGTTGTAGCAAAAGTACCCTTAACATTGAAATAATCTCTGTTCTGAGCCTCAAGCTTCTTCATAGCAGGCAACATCTGGGTATCAACAGCGTTAACCAAATATTCTCTTGCGGAAGCGCCCTCGTCCTTAGAGGTTTCCTCAACAGAGCTTTCTGTTTGGCTGTCGTTCTGTTGGTCGTTATTACAGCCTGCAAATGCACAGCAAACCATAACCAACGCCATCAACAATGCGAAAATTCTTGTCTTCATAATGTCCTCCTTATTTAGTTCCCGCGATATAGTTTATTCGAAACGTTTCCACTTCTTCGCGAGAGCTATAATTTATTTTAATTGTAAAAACAATTACTTTTTTAGTTCCCGCGATTTTTTTAGTTCCCGCGGCGTACTTCATTCAAATTGTTACCGCTTCTCCGCGAGAGTCGTAGAATAAGTAATAGGGAATAAGTAATAGGTAATTGTAGGGGCGGGGCTTGCTCCGCCCGTCTTTTTTAGCCCCCGCGATGTACTCGGTTCAAATCGAAACCGCTCATTCGCGAGAGTCATACCTTATTCAAATCAAAATAACAATACCACCGTAGGGGCGGGGCTTGCTCCGCCCGAACTTGTAACACGTAACATTTGTTATCGGGTCATTCGCCATAATCCCCAAAAACAGCGTATGCTGTTTTTGCACTAAAAGTTTTTGGGACACCTTTTTTCAAAAAGGTGTCAATTAAAAACCTCAAATCTTTTTCTTCTTACGTTTTCCAACAACAACCAAAATGCCCAAAATCAACAGCAAGGCGCACAAAGCACCGCTTAAATCAATAAGAACATCGGTCCAGCTTGGGCCACGTCCCTCGGTTATCCTTTGGCAGATAAATTCATCACAAACCGCCACAATACCGCAATAGGGAATTGACGTCCAAGCAAACCGCTTTTTCTTGGTAAACGTTAAAACAAATGGGGCGAAAACTGCGCTGAGTGCGAAATATTCGCTGAAATGCCCAAGCTTTCTAACGATTTTGCCGAGGTTTTCTCGCTGTCCCTCGCCGAAAAGACTATCGAGGACAGCCTCAACAATTTTGGTTATTCTTCCGCTTTGTTCTGCCGATTCGGCTCCTACCGTAAGAGAATTTGAGAAAATAAACACAGTCAGCCCTACAATGCAGACCGCCAAAATAATTCTTAAAGCCCTTCGTTTTTTCAATCAAGCATCTCCTCTGCCGCCTTCAAAACGGCATCGCTTATATTAACACCGCCCATTATTCTTGCAAGCTCGTCACGTCTGCCCTGACGGTCAAGCCTTGTAACGTTGGTTACGGTTCTGCCGTCGGCTTCCTTTTTGGAAATCTTATAATGAACGTCAGCCTTTGATGCAAGAATCGCCGAATGGGTTACACAAATAACCTGAGTTTTGCCGTTGTCTGCCGCTTTTTTCAGGCGGATACCGATTTTTTCGCTTGTTCTGCCCGAAACACCTGTATCAATTTCGTCAAAAATAATTGTTCCGATGCTTTCGCTGTCGGCAAAAACACATTTAAGGCAAAGCATAATTCTCGACAATTCACCGCCCGAGGCAATTTTTGCCATTGATTTAGGCGCTTCGCCCTTGTTTGCGCTTATTAAAAATTCAATATCATCTTTGCCGTCAAGAGAAAATTCCTTTTCCTCTGCCCCAACCTTAAAGGTAACGCCGGGCATATCAAGCTCCTGTAATTCCTCGGTAACACGCTGACAGAGAAGCTTTGATGCCTCTTTTCGGCTGTTGCTTAATTTTTCTCCCTTTTTCTCCATTTCCTTGTATGCAGATTGAAGGAGAGAGGAAAGCCTTTTCTTTTCGGAATCAAGGTTTTCATCCTTGGCAAGCTCGGCTTCCCAATCCTCTAAAAGGGAAGGGAAATCGTCGGACTCGCATTTATATTTTGCTTCAAGTCTTTTAATAAGCTCTAATCTTGATTCACATTCATCAAGACGGGATGAACCGTCCATATCAGAATCAAGATATTCCTTAAGGCTGTCGGCTATGTCTGCAATTTCATATTTTGCGCTTTCAAGCCTTTCGGCAAGGTCTGAGCAATCGGACAAAATCTCGCTTAAGCCATTAACAGCATTCAAAGCCTCGTTAATGCTTTCCAATGCGCTGCCCTCGCGGTTATAAAGAGCATCATATCCTGCCCCTGCCTTGGAAATAATCCTTTCGCGGTTGGCAAGAATTTTGCGTTCCTCCGAAAGCTCTGTCTTTTCGCCAACCTTGATTTTCGCCTTTTTCAGCTCGTTGACCTTATATCTCAGCATATCCATACGAAATTCTCGGTCGGCGCTTTGGCTTTCAAGGTCGTCCAATTCTTTTTTTATGTCACGGTGCCTTTTAAAGCTTTCAAGATATTCCTCATAAATATCTCCGTTTCCTGCAAAGGAATCCAAAAGGGACAATTGCCTGCCCTTGTCGGCAAAGGCTTGGGTATCCTGCTGACCGTGTATAGAAAGAAGCTGAGCCATTGCCCCTCTTAATTTAGAAAGGGGAACGCTTCTTCCGTTGATTTTGGCAACCGACCTGCCGTCACGTGAAATCCTTCTTGTAACGGTGATGCTGCCGTCCTCCTCGGGAGAAATCTCGGCTTCGGCAAGAAGCCTTAATGTGCCTTGGTCGTTTACAAAAAATATACCCTCGACCAAAGCCTCCTCCTCGCCTGTTCGGATAATTTCCTTATCCGACCTTGCACCGCAAAGAAGCCCCAAGGAATCGATTATTATACTTTTACCTGCTCCCGTTTCACCCGTAAAGGCACAAAAGCCCCGTTCGGGCTCAAGTGAAAGCTTTTTTATAAGAGCGATATTTTCAATATAAATGGAAGTCAGCATAATTCCCAGCTCGCTTAAAATTTTATCTAATAATTGTTAAGAAACTATGTATTAATCAATAAGAGCATTTAACCTTTTTGTGACATTTTCTGCACTTTCGTTGTCGTGTGCGATAATCAAAAGGGTATCGTCACCTGCAAGTGTACCGATAACACCGTCTAATTCCATTGCATCAAAGGCGGCGCCCACAGCCGAGCCCATGCCGGTATAGGTTTTTACCACAATAAGGTTGTTGGCACAGGCGATTTTCGAAACAGCCTGCTTGAGAATAACCGAGAATTTTCCGTTAATCTCGCCCTTTTGCTTGTCCTTGCTGACGCGGTATTTATAAACACCGTCGTCGCCCTCGGATTTGATTATCCCAAGCTCTCTTATATCTCTGGAAACCGTCGCCTGAGTAACCTTAAATCCGCATTCCTTCAGTTTTTCCTGAAGGTCCTCCTGAGTGTCAAACACATATTGGTTTATAAGCTCGATTATTTTTTCCTGTCTTGTATTTTTCATTTATCTTCCTAATAATTAATATAAATTATGACATTTTATTATAAAGTGTTTCGTAGAAGGCATCCTTCTTCAGCTTAATCATTTCAAGGGTGTTTTGAGATTTTTCAACAATAATTCTGTCGCCCTTTTCCAAAACACACAAAGCCTTGCCGTCTGCCAGAATAAGGTCGTTTCCGCTTCTGCTGTTGTCGATTGCCTCGATAACCGAGAGGGAGGAGAAAACCATAGCCTTTGCATTCAGCGAATGAGGACAAATAGGGCAGACACACATAGCGTCAAGCTTTGTATCGATAATAGGGCCACCTGCACTTAAAACATAAGCGCTGGAGCCTGTGGGTGTAGAAATAATCAAGCCGTCTGCGCGGTAATCGCAAACAGTGGAGCCGTCGCACCTTAATTCAAGGCTTAAAATCTCGCCGTCTGCCTTTCGCGAAATAACCGCCTCGTTTAATGCCGTTGCCGTTCCGACGGTTTCGCCGTTTCTTTCCACCCTAATGTCGATAAGCATTCTCTTTTCGGTGGAAAAGCCTGTTGCAAGCTTTGAAAGCAGGTGAAGCTCGCTTTTTTCAAGACAGCTCATATAACCCAATGTGCCGAAATTGACCGACATAATAGGCTTGTTCAATTCAAAGGCAAGCCTCGATGCCGCAAGCATTGTACCGTCGCCGCCCAAGGCGATTATACCGTCAAAATCACCGTTGCCGTCCTCGGAATATCTTTCAAATTCAATTCCGTTTTCAGCAAGACAGCCTTCTATTTCCTTTATATCCTTTTCATCCAAATTCCCCTTAAGGCTTGGGTAAATGAGCATTTTGCCCACAGTCATAAAAATCACCTATTTCGTTTTTCTGAATATAGCAAGATATTCCTTGTTACCGTCACCGCCCAATATTGGGGATTGGGTAAAGCCGATTCGCCGGAAGCCGTTCATTTCGGCGTTAACATCAATTTTTTCCAATATTTCCTTGATAATTTTCCCGTTTCCGTCCTTAACGATACCGCCCTTGCCGATATTGCTTTTGCCTGCCTCAAATTGAGGCTTAACAAGAGTAATCATCAAGGCATCCTTGGGAAGAATATCTCCGCAGGCAGGGTAAATTAAGGTTTGGGAAATAAAGGAAACGTCCATAACAATCATCTGTATTTCACGGTCAAAATCGGATTTTTCCGCATTTCTTGCGTTAAATCCCTCCATAACCGAAACCCTGCTGTCGTTACGTAATTTTTCGGCAAGCTGAGCCTTCCCAACGTCAAGGGCAAAAACAAACTCGGCACCGTTTTGCAAAAGGCAATCGGTAA